>DASYYQ010000056.1:0-13196 GCA_035933545.1 Candidatus Acidiferrales bacterium
ATGCGCCGGGATTGAGTTCCATGAGAATCAGGTGGCCGAGAACGGAGACTTTGCCAATGGAGTGGCCGGGCTGGTCAAACTGCTGAGCCCGGACAGGAAGCGCAAGAAGCAATAAAATGCCAAGAAACGAGACGAGCCGGAGGACGCGGGTCACGCGGGACATAGTGAAGCCTCCTAAGGAGTGCGGAGTTATTGTATTTATATTTTATGCAGGCTCAAGCGCAAACTCATCGAGCCGGGAATCTGGAAACAGTCTCCGTTCTCTGCTCGCTTAGCTAGGCATTTTTTTGAGGGCGGCCAGAAATGCGTCTGGCTCCTGGGGACTCAGTAGGAGGGAGTAGCCATCGCGTGTTGGAAGGAATATGGCGCGATCCCTTTCCGTTAGAAAGACCAGGGCCTTTTGGCCGTTTACCAAGCGAAACCAGCCTGACTGGTATCCGGCCAAGCCGATGCCGTTGGTGCGCAGCGTCAACTCATCTCCTCCATCGCTGCGCAAATCGATTGCCTTCGCTTCGGATGGAAGCAGCGAGGCAACGGGTATAAATCGGCCGTACATGTCTCCTCGGATGCGTAGGCCGCTTGGCGATAGATCAAAAGAGACGTGGCGCGTCGAATGCGCGATGTATCCGAATAGGACGGCCGCGGCGATTATCGGCAAACCGAGAAACATCCATGAGGGCCGGTGTCCGGCGGAGAGAAACAGAAGCGCCGCTGCAAGAATGAGCAGGAAGGCGACAATGACTCCTAGTGTCCATATGGTCGCTGCGCGCGCCGGGACAATACGGAACGTCTGGCTCATCTCAGAATCTATACTGTGCGATTTTTCAGTCCGGATACGAGCGGAAGCATAGTACATTCGTTAACGAGTATTAAGACATTATTAAACAGAATGTTTATACCCGACATACAGTGCAGCCGTAGCGAGGCCAGTATTCGTAAGCTATGCGTCAATAGGCGTCGTCGGAGCGTTGCGGAGCTGCCAGAGGCGGGGGCGGCGTTTGGGGTCGAGGATTTTTTTGCGGAGACGGATGGATTTGGGAGTGATCTCGACGAATTCGTCCTCGGCGATGAATTCGATGGCGGTCTCGAGAGTGAGAATGCGATGCGGGACGAGGCGAATGGCTTCGTCGGCGGTGGAGGCGCGCATGTTGGTCTGCTTTTTTTCCTTGGTGATGTTGACGTCAATGTCTGCGTCGCGGGAATTTTCGCCGACGATCATGCCTTCGTAAACTTCCTGCCCCGGGCCAACGAAAAGTTCACCGCGCTCCTGCAAATTCCAGAGCGCGAAGGCGGTGGTTTTTCCGGCGCGGTCGGCGACCAGCGCGCCCGTGGAGCGCGAGGCAAGTTCGCCGGCGTATTCGGTCCAGCCGTCGAAAAGCGAATGAAGCAGGGCGGTGCCGCGCGTGTCGGTGAGAAGCTGGCCGCGCAGGCCGATGAGTCCGCGAGAAGGAATTTTGAATTCCATGCGCACGCGGCCAGAGCCATGATTGACCATTTTGGCGAGTTCGGCGCGGCGGGCGCCGAGCGTTTCCATCACTACGCCGACGAAATTTTCAGGACAATCCACGACAAGAAGCTCGACAGGTTCGAGGCGGCGCCCGTTTTCTGTGCGCACGACGATTTCGGGCTTGCCGACCATGAGCTCGTAGCCTTCGCGACGCATGGTTTCAATGAGGATGGCGAGCTGAAGTTCGCCGCGTCCGAGAACGCGAAAAGAATCGGGCGTGTCGGAATCTTCGACGCGAATGGAGACGTTGGTGAGCAATTCTTTTTGCAAACGCGCGCGAATGTCGCGGGAAGTAACGAACTGGCCTTCGCGTCCGGCGAGCGGCGAAGTATTGACTGTGAAAATCATGGCGAGGGTAGGCTCGTCGATGAGCAGCGGCTCGCAGGGCGCGGGATTTTCGAGATTGGTGATGGTTTCGCCGATTTGGATTCCTTCGACACCGGCGATGGCCACGATGTCACCAGCGACGGCTTCGTCGGCTTCGTCGCGGTCGAGGCCGCGAAACGTATAGAGCTTGGTGATGACCGCGGGAGCGATGCTGCCGGAAAGTTTTGCGACGCCGACCTGGGCACCGCGGCGCATGACGCCGTTGAAGACGCGGCCGATGGCGATGCGCCCGAGAAAATCGCTGTAGTCGAGATTGGTGACTTGAATCTGCAGAGGCGCCGTTGGATCTCCGGAAGGCGCGGGAATCGCGGCTACGATAGTTTCAAAAAGCGGCTGGAGATTCGCGGAGCTGTCGCCGAGCTGACGATGGGCGACGCCGGTTTTCGCGTTGGTGTAGAGGACGGGAAAATCGAGCTGATCTTCGGTGGCGTCAAGATCGATGAAGAGGCTGTAAATTTCGTCGAGGACTTCTTTGGCGCGCGCGTCGGCGCGGTCGATTTTATTCAATACGATGATGGGCGGAAGATGCGCCTGCAGGGCTTTTTGCAAAACGTAGCGCGTTTGCGGGAGCGGGCCTTCGCTGGCGTCAACGAGAAGGAGCACGCCATCGACCATGCGCAGGGCGCGTTCCACTTCGCCGCCGAAATCGGAGTGACCGGGCGTGTCGACGATATTGATTTTGGTGTCGTGGTAAAAAAGCGCGGTGTTTTTGGCGAGAATAGTGATGCCGCGCTCGCGCTCGAGGTCGTTCGAGTCCATGACGCGCTCGGCGACGATTTGATTGGCGCGGAAAATGCCGGACTGGCGGAGCATGGCATCAACGAGCGTGGTTTTGCCATGGTCCACGTGGGCGATAATGGCGATGTTGCGAATGGGTTGCGACACTGTCGTTGCGTTCTCCTTGTGACGCGTGTGATGCAAGCACACGGCCCGAAAATAGATCGGGTCCTACAACTTCTCTCGCTCGCGGCGGAGTGAGCCTAGAACTTGCGCGCAGGCTTACACGGCTCCGCAGAATTCAAACAAATTAGTCGGCGCTGAAGACAGGCGATGCGGAGCAAACTCGTGGTGCGTGGCTGCTGCCCGCGGACTGCGTTTCGGTCATCCTCGCTGTTCAAGATTAACACATAAAAGCAGCAAAAATTAATACGGAAACGGGAGAAACTGCGGGAATTCACCGGGACAGTTGAGCTAAGGCCTGATTTGGGAGGCCCTTGGGGCCGGCGCGCCTATCGCACGCATTGGTGATGCGCGTCACTGCTTATTTTTGTGGACTGCGCCAGATTAAGAGTGATGAGCCGTACCTGAGGTATCGCTCATTGGAGGTAGCGAAATGAAGAAGAGAATGGCAAGGAAAGCAACGGTGAGAGCGAAGGCAAAGCTAACTCGTCATCCCAAAAGGAAGACCGCAGCCAGGCAGGGCCAGAGCTTGCACCCTGCGAACTACGTAACCGAAGCACATCCCGAACTTTGAAAGACAAACGAAGGGGGCGAGCAAGCACGGAGGCACAAAAAATCTGCATGGAGACATTCAGTAAAGGAGGGGTCATGCGAGTTGAAGAGATTATGGTAAGGACGGCAGCGAGTTGTAACGCCGAGATGAACTTGGGCGAGGCGGTTGAGATTATGTGGAACCGCGACTGCGGCATTCTTCCCATCGTGAATGCGGAATCGAAGGTGACCGGCGTGGTTACGGATCGCGACATTGCGGTTGCTTTGGGAACGCGGAATCGCCTGCCCGGGGAAATTACGATAAAGGAAGTGGTCAGCCCGAATCTTTATTGCTGCAAGCCGGAAGATGAAGTGCATTCGGCGTTGCACACCATGGCCAGCACAAAAGTGCGCCGTTTGCCAGTGGTCAATAAGGCGGGCAAGCTGGAAGGCATTCTTTCGATGGACGACGTTGTTTCGCATTCCGAGGCGAATCGGGGCAGCGACATTTCCGCCGAAAGGGTGGTGAACATTCTCAAGGCAGTTTATTCATCGCATCTGCCGGAGCGAATGCCGGGCAAAGTCGCAGCTGCCTGATGACCAGGCCTCTTTGTGAAAGGGGCTCGGACTTAGCGCCGCGAATAACGCGTTCACAATGTACGGAGGCGGCGGATGGCGTCCTTGAGCGACTGGCGGCTGGCAAAGAAATCGCACCATGGATCGGAGCGCTTGAGTCGTTTTGCAAAATTTCCCAGATTGAAATTGGACGGAATCAGCGTTGGTTTCACTTCCGACCAGTCGAGCGGCGTGGAAATCGGCGCTTTTTCGCGGCGCCGCACGGAATATGGTGAAACAACCGTCTGCCCAAAACCATTGCGAAAGGGATCGAGATAGACACGCCCGCGCCGCGCGGAGATTGAATGTTCCACGGTAAGTTCGCCGGGATGCGCGGCAGCCACGCGCTGCACCACCGCTTCGGCAAACGAAAGAACTTCTGACGCATCCGGCCCGGTGCGAATGGGCAGGAAGACGTGCATTCCCCGGCTGCCCGAAGTTTTTGCGAATGACGCGAGCCTCAAAGCATCCAGCGCTTCCTTCATGTGCAGGCCAGCCCGCGCCGCATCGGCGAACTTTCCGGACTCCGGATCCAAATCGAAGCACACCCAATCCGGCTGACGCGGCGCATGCGAGCGGCTGGCCATGACGTGCACGGCAATGCATCCAAGATTTACCAGCGCAAGCTGCGTGGCCAGCGAGCCCCCAACCACATAGTTGGTGGATTTACGTTTACCTTGCGCGTTTTGAATGCGTTTTCCCGGCGTTTTCGGCGGCATATCACGCGGCATTTCCTTCTGATAGAAGCACTCGCCGTTCATTCCGTCAGGGCAGCGCTCCAGGGTCAGCATGTGGTCTTTCAGGTATGGCTGAAGCTTTGGAAAAATGGCGGCATAGAACTCGATGAGGTCGAACTTGGTATATCCCTCATGCGGCCAGAAGATTTTGTCTGGATGAGAAACCGAAATGGGTAATTTGGTTCTTGATGAACGCATGGGTTTCGCAGTCATCAGGCGCTGACCTCCGGCAAGGAAACTTCTTTGGCTCGCTTGTCGTCGCGCAAGCCGAGGAAGACGGGCTGCCGCAGCTTGCGATCCGCGGTCAGCTCTTGATAGGAAATTTGCGCCACCAGCCGCGGCGCCAAAAACGTGACTTTCCGCTCACGGGGAGGATCGAGAAGAGCCGTTTTTCTCCTAATCAGCGGCTGAAATTTCTTGTGCAGCGTGGCGAGCCTTTGCTGGTCAAATCCTGTTCCCACTTTGCCCACATAATGCAACTTGCCGCGTTCGTACGCGCCAAGCAGCAGCGCACCAAAGTACTTTCGCGAGCCTTCCGGCGCGGAAAAACCGGCAATCACGAATTCGTCCTCCTGATGAGCTTTGACTTTCAGCCAGGATTTCGAGCGTTTTTCAACGTAGTGGGAGGAGAGATCCTTGGCCACGAGGCCTTCGTAACCTCGGCGCTTGGCCATGTTGTAAGCTTCGAGGCCATTCTCGGCGAGTTTGCGCGAGAGCAACAAAACGCCCTTGGAGGGAACAACTTGCTCAAGAATTTGACGGCGCTCGGCGAGCGCCCTGTTGCGCAAATCCTTGCCGTCGCAATAAAGGCAATCGAAAACCGCAAACGCAGGCTCGCCCTTGCTTTGCTGCAGCAGTTGAAAGCGCGAAACGCGGCTGCGGTCGAACACCACTACTTCCCCGTCTAGGAGCAGCGCGGCAGGCCGGAGTTTCGCGATGGCTGCGGCAATCTTTGGAAATCTGGCGGTGTGATCTTTGCTGTTTCGCGAAAGCAATTGGACGCGCGCGCCTTCTTTGTAGGCGAGCAGGCGAACACCATCATATTTTTCTTCATAGACCCAGCCGGGCTTGTGAAAGGGCTTCGGCACGAGCGTGGCGAGCATGGGTTGAACGCGAAATGGAATTCGATGGCTCATTGCAGGCCGCGGCAAAGAATGCGGCTTCAGCGCCCACTCTAAATCATGAACGCTTGCGACCACGGCGCGACTGTGTACTCGAAGTGGTTTTCTTGGAAGCAGCGCGCGCCGTTTTCCTCGGCAGTGGATCGCCGGTGGCCGCTTGCTGCACATCTCCATTTGCTTCCCGCGCGATATCGGCAAGCAGGCGATGGCTCAATGCGGAATACGGCTGGTCCTGCGTGATGTCGCGCGGCGAAGCGTATTGATCGCGATGCTTTATCAGCAGCCAGGCGGAGCGGCTCGAACCTCCTCCGTAGCCTCTCGTGCGAACCAGCACCCAAGAGCCGCGCAATTTTTTGCCGTGAAGAGTGAACTTCAAATCGCCTTTCTGCAATGCCGCTTCGGGATCAGGACTTTCCGGCTCCCACGTGCCTTCGTCCCATACCATCACGGTGCCCGCTCCATATTCTCCTTCCGGAATTACGCCCTCGAAATTTGCATATTCAAGCGGATGATCCTCCACTTGCATAGCCAGGCGCTTGGTCGAGGGATCGACCGATGGTCCTTTCGGCACCGCCCAGGAAAGAAGCGCGCCATTCCATTCGAGCCGAAAGTCATAGTGCAAATGAGATGCGCGATGCTTCTGAATTGCGTAAGCAAGCGATGCGATTTTCTTCCTGGCAGGCGCGCGGGCTCCCGAAGGCTCGGGCGTCACTCTGAAATCGCGTTTTTTGCGATATTCCTTTAGAGGCACTGGCTGACATCCTTCAAACAGACTGCGCGCGACAAGCACGCTCTTCATTAATTGTAAGCCAGACAGCGTTCGCCGGACGGGAAATTGAATAGCGGTCGAATCGAGCCTTCGAGAGGCCTTGCGCTCACTGTGCCAGCGTAAAGGCAACCACGACGCGGAATTCCACGGCTACTGGATCGCCATTAAGCAGGGTCGGCTGGTACCTCCAGTGGCTCAACGCATCCATCGCCGCCTTGGTCAGCAAGGGCGGACCGGACACGAGATGCATTTGAACAACATTTCCCTTGGCGTCGATAATGGCATCAATGACAACGTCGCCCTGGACGCGCGAGATCTTGGCGACGACCGGATAATCGGGGTCTATGCGGTAAACAAGCCGGGGAGGTTTGACGTCTCCGCCGACGCGCACCGTTCGGAGAGGCTGGGCAGGCGGGCGAACCGCGCTTGGAATCCCGCCGAGGATGCCGCCCAGAACACCGCCCATTTGTCCTCCCGGCACGCCTCCGGGAACTCCGCCGATAACGCCGACGCTAGCGTCGGTGGGCGGCGGCGCTTCCTTGATCATCAAAATCTTTTTTGGGATCACGGTGGGGCTGACAATTGCCCCTTTGGTGACGATCGCTGGACGTGGTTCTACCTGCACGGCTGCGGCAGGAGGAGGCGGAGGAGGTGGTGGCGGCGGCGCAACAACGAAAGTAGTCATAAAACGCCCCACGTCGAGGCCTTGCGTAAACACCAGAGGAAGCAGTAATAGCAGGGTAATTACGGCCAGATGCATAGTCAGAGAGAAGACATAATCCGCAGTGCGGCGTGGCCGGCCCATGTGATTCATTTCCAGCAGCGACGCTGCGAATACCGGCCTTTGCGGCACGCTGTCGGCGAGGGACTTACGAATAGGCTTAATTGCGTCCGCCGGTATGGGGATTCGTTTAGCGCTGCTCTTACTCGGCGGCAAATTTAAGGTTGTGGTCGACATGGCTACCTCACGCCTGCGTTGAGGCATCATCCATCGTGACTGACTGCCAGTTAGAGACTACCTGGCGATGGGGAAATGTACTGTGCTGGTGGTCACGGATTCCGGTGACGAGGGTCACACAACAGCGAATGTGCATGCGTCAAGAGACGCTTGGCTGGCCGCCCGCGCCATGGGGAGGTCAAAAACCTTGTGCCCTGAGACTAAAGGCTCGAATCACAGCAGGATATTCGTTATGCGCAGGAATGCGGAAGATGGAAGGCAGAGCTGTCTCAGCGGAGCATCCAGATCAAAGGCACGAGACCCAGCGCCGCGAATGCCAGCAGGAGGCCAAGGCTCTGTCGACCGGTTCTGCGATCCGCGAATCCAAGGGCATAGAACGCCTTTACGGCATTGTTGCTGGCCGTAGCGATAAGAATTGCAGCCGCCGCCACCGCCAAGGATGAGAGTGTGCCTGCTGATTGCGTCAAGCTCAAGACAAATGGATCAACGTCCGAAAATCCCATGATGGCCGCAAGGCCGAACACGCCGCCGCGGCCCAAGTGTGTGAGGGCCAATTCCGTGAGAACAAGCATAGCAATAAAAATGCCACCAAATAGAAAAGCCACCCAAAGCTCGAGCGGATTCCGTGGCAGGATTGCTTTGCTTTCTTCCTGGGCTTGGCCATCGGAGCGCCGGGTCCACAGCCATCCCGCGGCCAGGCCAATGGCCGCGAGCACGAGCAGAGGCACAGCAATTCTCGTTAAAAGCGGCTGGTTGAAAATCTCGATCAAAACGGCAAGCCGAAGATACATCACGCCGGAGGCCATCAGAATCGCTCCTGAAAAAAGCTGCGGCGAGCCGCCCGACTCCCTGGCGCGCTTGGAAAGCACCACCGTGGCTATCGTGGAGGAATACGCTCCTCCCAAGAGAGCGGAAAGAATCATCCCGCGCTTGCCCTTTGTGAGGAGCAACAATAGATAGCTCCCATAGGAAAGCGCGCTGACGGCCACAACCACCAGCCACGTCTTGAAAAGATTTATTTTGTACGGGCCTAGGTCCTGATTGGGAACAATCGGCAGAATCACGACGGTCAAGAAGAGGAATTTTGTGAAGGTGAAAATCTCTTGAGCCGGTATGCGCCGGGAGAGTCCCTCGAGAAACAGCTTGAGCTCCAGGAGCAACACGCTCAAAACGGCGAGCGTTGCAGCAATCCAGAAATGGCCCTGCGAGACTAAAGCGCCGACAACGTACGTCGTCAAGCCGGAGAATTCCGTGGTAACGCCGACAGCTTCGCCGCTTTGCAGCTTGTGTTGATAGGAAAGCCATAGAAAAGAAGCCACCACCGCGAAGCCTATGGTCAGCGGCCACAATTGCGTTCCGGAAAGCAGCGCCATGGCATAGCCCAGCAGGCCGATTAACGGATAGGTTCGAATGCCGCCAAATATATATTTGTCGACGGTCGCTTTGTGCTCCTCGCGCTCGAGTCCGATTAGAAAAGAGAGAAACAGAGTGAGAATGATCTTCGTTGCATCCGGCGGCAGAATTTGCGGCGTGTTGGCAACCGAGGCGAGCATAAATTCCTTTGCTGAATTGGCGCTGCGGCTCTCGTTGATATTCAGCCGGCGCCAGATTTGACATGCGTCATATCACAACAAGGCGCGACTTGCATCACATTGTAATTTCGCTGGCATGCGATGACCTTTCCCGGCTGACCTGATAGCGCTGCGGCAAGGAAAATCCCTTAAAAGCGCCGAAAAAGTTCGAGTGCTTATAGAGTCTTTACCGCGCTGTAGAAACTGTTCCTGGAATTTCTGCGCTGGAGACCGCCGCCGGGTCAAACCGGCACCAACGGATGCTCTTTTGAACCGGCACCGATACTTCATTTTTTCAACTGTTCCCAAATTGTCGAGACGGCAAATCTGATCAGCTACCCTACAGATTAGTCTGTAGACGGCAAAGATTATTCTGTACCTAGCAAATTGCACAGAAAGATGATGACCTTACGCAGTACTTTCCACATGTCCCAGGCGTCAAATTTGCTGCGCGCGAAAAGGATCATGGATGTGCTTTGTTGTTCGAGATTTACGCGGGCGCCGCAGTGCGATGGAGCGGGCCTCGATTTGGCAGCGTATTTGCTCTTGGCTCTGTGAGAATTCTTTTCGGTCGCAGCCCTCTCGAACAGGATTCCTTGGAAAGGCTAACCATGGTAAGACTTATCTTCAAATCAGGCCTTGCTGTCGCGTGTCTGTTAGCAATTTCCGTGTTCGTGCCAAGAGCTAATGCCGGCTCCGTTGATTTCGCATGTGGAGCGCCGGCGAGCAACGCGTGCACGGGAACTGTAACAACCAGCGGTAGCGGAGGCTTCACCACCGCCGGTATCGGGTTGCAAAGCAGTTTCGACGGTACCGACATGTTCACCGCTACGTTCACGACCGACAGTTCGGGCATGGGCTCCATCTCGATCAGCGACACCAATGGAGACTCTGTCTCCGGTAATATCGTCAACACCACAATGAGCAGCTTCGGCGATGACGAGACCCTGACGTTCGATGTCAATTGGACGTCATTGTCGTCAAGCGTTCAATCTGCGCTTGGTGCCAGCTCGGGCATTGGGGAATCGACTGTCGAGTTTTCGATCAGCGGCACTGGGGTCAATAGTGCCGACCTCCACATCGGAAGCACGGGTACCGGTCCACATCCTCCAGTTCCTGAACCGTCGACACTTGTTCTCCTCGGTACCGGCCTGATCGGAGTCGGTTTCGCGTTTCGGCGCCTCAGCCTAGCCTAGTCGGCTAAGTCCGTCGCGCTCTGGTCGAATTAACCTCATCCCTCCGCCGCGCCTCAACGGGCTTGGCGGAGGTTCTTTTTTTGAGGGAAGATAAGGCTAGGTTGTTCCGCGACGTCGGATAGGCCATGCGTTTGAGCGCGGAGGTATAGTAGCGGCAGTTGAGAAGGTCCTGCTCCGCGCTGCCTTCGACGATCGATCGGCGTTTTCATTTAAGCTGGCACCCGAGAGCCAAGCCGCTTGCGTACCTCCTGCGCGCGCACTGTTGCGCAAACGCTTGTTTCTTGAAGCTCTGTAGCCTTTGCCACTTTTACATTTACTTTTACATTTGAGGACTCGCAAAGAGCGCGGTGCGAGTCACACGCATTCCTAACCTTGTAGTATCCCCGCCGCACCTGTACCTTTTTTTCTTTCTACCTGTACCTTTTCGCCGTTGACGTATCCCGATGCGATGGTACTATCGCCCCGCTTCAGCCCTCATGTGTGCGATCTTAGACGAAATCTGCCAGTTTACAACCATCACCTAGGGTGAAACCGCTTGTGCGGCTGTTGTAGATCCTATGGTTCTTCTGGTTGACAGCGAAGTCCTCGGCTGCCTAGCCCGTATTCGTCGGCACACGAAATCTAGCTAAGGGAGATTCGAGAGGATGAAGAGGAATCAGCATGTTGGGCCTCGTCGTGTTTTGGCAGTCGGTGTCCTGACTTTTTGTACGTTGGCGTTGGCGGTTGTGTTCAACGGCTCACTTTTGGCGCAAAATACAACGCATCAATTACCCCCTGAGGCTTCCGCTCGGGCCCAGGCCAACACGGCCGTTCAGTTCGATATTTCGTTGCCCTTGGGAGAAATGCCTCTCGAAGTTCCGTCAGGGCGAGGCCCCCGGGTCATGCATGAAGAGCGCATCCCAAAAACGAGGAAGGTCATGCCTCCCGGCGTGCCATTCGCAGATTCCGCGTTGCAGACGAGCGCCGAGCCACTGGTCGCCGCCACGAAGATCATGAGCATAGAAAGCCTCAGCCTAGCTGGCACTAGTGTCAGTTGCCAGGGCGCGGCCCCGCCGGATGACAACTTGGCAGTTGGCACAAAGCAAATCGTGCAGTGGGTCAACACTTGCTACTCGGTGTTCGATAAAGCTTCCGGGGCACTCATAGCCGGCCCCTTTCCGGGCAACCATTTCTGGAGTGGATTCGGCGGTGCGTGTCAAAATGACAACAGCGGCGACCCAATCATCCTGTATGACAAGACGGCAAATCGCTGGATCGCCGCTCAGAACACCTTCACTTCCCCGTACATGACCTGCGTCGCCGTGTCGGTCACCTCAGACGCGACCGGCAGGTATTACCGTTATGCCTTTCCGCAGAAGGCGGGCAATCCGGACTATCCGAAATGGGGCATCTGGCGCGACGGGTATTATCAGAGCAACAACATTTTCGGGGGAAAGCTCGGTTTTGCCACCGAGGCTTGCGCTTACGATCGCAACAAGATGCTCGCAGGCAACTCGACCGCGAAACAGATCTGTTTCCTCGCGCCGACCAGTTGGGACGATAGTTTATTGCCAGCGGACATTGATTCGTCGAATGATCTTCCGCCTTCTGGCGAACCGGAAATGTATCTCGGCAGCATTGACAATGGATCGACTTCGAGAGTCATTTATGAGTATCTCTTTCATGCCAATTTCACGACTCCGAGCCTTTCAACCTTCAAGGGATTCAGCGGCACGATGCCAATCTGGGTACCGGCATTTGAGCTCTCGTGCCACGGCCTGGGAGACTACGATTGCGTCCCCCAGAAGGGAACGAGTTACAAACTGGACTCTCTCGGCGACCGGCTGATGTACCGGCTCGCTTATCGCAATTTCGGCAGCCACCAGACGTGGGTTGCCGTGCATGATGTGACCGCCCCCAGCGGCCATATCGCTGAACGCTGGTATGAGTTTCGCGCTTCGGAGAGCTCGACCAAGCCTACCGTGTACCAGTCCGGCACTTACGCAGGTCCTGCGGGCGACACAAACAATCGTTGGATGGGTTCGATCGCCATGGATAAAGTCGGAGACATCGCCCTCGGCTTCAGTATTTCCGGCACAGGGATGTATCCGTCAATCCACTACACCGGTCGCCAGCCTAGCACTCCGCTAGGCATGATGGGAGCCGAGGACGTGATCTTTAATGGCGGAGGTTCGCAAACTGGCACGGGGAACCGCTGGGGAGACTATACCAGCATGGCGCTCGATCCCAACGGTTGCACTTTCTGGTACACGAACGAGTATTACCTGTCGACCTCGTCGTTCAACTGGCGCACGAGAATCAGCTCCATCCGATTTCCGAACTGCCAGTAGCGGTAGCAGCGGCTCGGTGAGCCATTTGGTGTCCAGCGCGTTCTCTTGAACAGTACCCGGAGGTGCGAAAGAGACGCGCTGGGTCGCTCAAATGCATTCCAGCATCTTGGTCACGGGGCGGTATTGTCCTCCCCAGGCCGAAGCTATCGAGTGCGTCTTCAATTTCCACGACAGTGACCATGCGCCTCTTTTTGACCTCGGACAAGGGAATGAATCGCAACTCGCCGCTTAATGTTCTCTTGCCTAAGCTTTCGGCTGCTCAGTCTGTTTCTTGGGTGATGATGTGAATAGGGTCAACTGATTGCGTTGCAGAAGCTTACGGAGAAGATGTGGTGAGCCGCCCAGGACTCGAACCTGGAACCCGCTGATTTCTCCAGAAAATCTATGTAGTTGGCTTTTCTTGCATTTCCTTGCGTGCAGTAGAACGGTTTTTCGCGGTGTTTGGCGGCATTTTGTGCCCAAAGTTGTTCCCGAGTTTTTGGAACGACGCCCGTTGGGTTGGTGACTGTTCTCCTTTCAGTTTCGGGCACCAGCGGCTTTCAGCAGGCGAACGAGTTCGTCTTGCCCAGGAAAT
>DASYYQ010000058.1:0-7178 GCA_035933545.1 Candidatus Acidiferrales bacterium
GGAGATGGTGATGCCGGGAGACAACGTGTCGGTGGAAGTGAAACTGATCACGCCGGTAGCGCTGGAAAAGGGATTGCGCTTCGCCATTCGTGAAGGCGGGCACACCGTAGGCGCCGGCGCCGTCACTGAGATTGTCGAGTAGGAGACTATGCGCGAGATCATCACATTACAGTGCGGCGAATGTAAGAACCGAAACTACACGACCATGAAGAACCGGAAAAAGCATCCCGACCGGCTGGAGACGTCGAAATTTTGCAATACGTGCCGGAAGCACACTCCGCACAAAGAAGTGAAATGAACGGTGCGGTTCTTGTGAATCGCAAAGAAACATTGCGATTCAGGGGAGTAGGTTCAACGGTAGACCGCCGGTCTCCAAAACCGGATGTGGGGGTTCGAATCCCTCCTCCCCTGCCAGTTTTGAAGAGCGGGAAGTGAATGGGAAACGTGGTCGGGCCATAAAGTGGCCTTTTGGGGTGAAGGGGTAAACAAGACGGATGAGTGAGGCGGTAAAGTTGAAAGAGGAGCGCGAAAGCGGCGGTTCACCGATTTCCATACCCGGGCCGCTGCAGAAGGCTGGCGAGTATCCGCGGCGCTGGAAACAATTCTTGCATGATGTGCGTTCAGAGATGGCCAAAGTGGTATGGCCGTCGCGGCAAGAAGTGATTTCAACAACCGTGGTGGTGACGATCACGGTGGCGTTCTTCGGACTGTTTTTCCTAGGGACGGATTCACTGTTCGGCGCGCTGTTTAAAGTGGTGCTGAACTATTTTAAGTAAAACGCATTTTTAAGCCGGGCGGTCAGGTGAAAAGGGGCGGGCGATAGAAAATTTGCTTCACACGGAACAAGAAGAAGGAAGCGTCATGGCTAAGCAGTGGTACATCGTGCACACGTATTCAGGCTTCGAGAAAAAAGTGAAAGAGAGCCTGGAAGGGCGTGTGGCCGCGTTTGGATTGCAGGACAAAATCGGGCGAATGATCATTCCGACCGAGTCGGTCGTCGAGGTGCGCGGCGGCAAGAAAGTGGTGTCGTCGCGAATGTGCTATCCGGGCTACCTGCTGGTCGAAATGGACATGGACGATTACACCTGGCACGTGGTGCGCTCCACGCCGCGCGTGACGGGATTTGTGGGTTCCGGGCAAACGCCGACGCCGCTCAGCGATGAGGAAGTCGAAAACATTTTGAATCGTGCGACCACTACGGCGGAAAAGCCGCGCCCGAAGCTGACGTTCGACAGAAACGAAAATGTGCGCATCGTGGACGGTCCGTTCGCGAATTTCACGGGAGTGGTCGAGGAAGTGAATTCCGACCGCAGCACGCTGAAAGTCAGCGTGACGATTTTTGGGCGGTCGACCCCTGTGGAACTGGATTTCGCGCAAGTGGAGAAGGTCGCGTAGTAGCGCGGCGCGAGTTTGAGCGACACAAATTCTTGGGCGAGTTTAGGGAGCTGGAATGGCAAAGAAAGTTCAAGCAATGGTGAAATTGCAACTGCCTGCGGCGAAAGCCACGCCCGCGCCTCCGGTAGGCACGGCGCTGGGGCCGCAGGGCGTGAACATCATGGATTTCTGCAAACAGTTCAACGCCAAGACGAACAAAGAGCCGGATGGAATGATCATTCCGGTGCTGGTGACGATTTACAGCGACCGCACGTTCACGTTTATCACGAAGACGCCGCCGGCGTCGGAGTTGCTGAAGCGCGCCGCGGGAATCGTGAAGGGCTCGCCGGAGCCGAACCGCAACAAAGTGGCTAAAGTGAGCCGCAAACAGGTGGAAGAGATTGCGAAGGTCAAGCTGGTGGATTTGAACACCACGAATTTGGAATCAGCAGTTCGCACGGTCATGGGCACGGCGCGAAATATGGGAATTGAAGTTGAGGGCTAGCCGGATCAGTTCTAAAAAAGAGGGACAGGCATGAGCAAGGTTGGCGGAAAGAACATCGAGAAGGCGCGCAAATTGGTAGAAGCGCGCGCGTACAAGCTGGGCGAAGCCGCGGAACTGCTGAAGAAGGCGCACTTCGTGAAGTTCGATGAAACGGTCGAGCTGTCCATCAATCTGGGTGTGGACCCGAAGCAGTCCGACCAGATGGTGCGCGGCACAGTGGTACTTCCAAACGGGCTGGGAAAATCAAAGCGCGTGTTGGTGATCGCCGGCGGGGAAAAAGTGCGCGAGGCGCAGGAGGCCGGCGCGGACTTCGTGGGCGGCGAAGACATGGTGACGAAAGTCGCGGGCGGCTGGACGGATTATGACTCGGTGATCGCCACGCCGGACATGATGAAGTCGGCTGGCCGGCTCGGCAAAGTGCTGGGGCCGCGCGGAATGATGCCGAATCCTAAGACCGGCACAGTGACATTTGAAGTGGCGCGCGCGGTCAAAGAAATCAAAGCGGGCAAAGTGGAATTCCGGCTGGACAAGACGGGGATTATTCATTCACCGATTGGAAAGATCAGTTTTGGCGCGGAGCAGCTTGCGGAGAATGCGCTGGCGCTGCTCGGCGCGGTGTCAAAGGCGAAGCCGGCGACGGCCAAGGGTAAATACATTCGACGGGTGACGCTAACCTCCACGATGGGCCCGGGGATATTGATTGACCATTCAGAAGTCGAGACTGCCACGGCGGCTGCATAGCAAAGGGTTTTGCGAGGGAGTTCAAGCATGGGCATGAAGAAGCAGGAAAAGAGAGATCACGCGGATGCGCTTCGCGCAAAGTTGGCAAGTGTCTCGAGCGTGATTCTATCGACGTTCCAGGGAATTACTGTGGAGCAGGACACGGCGCTACGCCGCGCGGTGGAGAAGGCTGGCGGGCATTATCAAGTGGTGAAAAACACGCTGGCGGAGCGTGCAGGCACAGGAACGCCGGTCGAGCCGTTGCTGAAAGACTTGAAGCAAACGAATTCGATTGCATACACCATGACGGATCCGGTGGCGCTGGCGAAAGTACTGACGAAAGTCGCGAAGGATGTGCCGGCGTTCAAGTTCCGCGCTGGTTGGGTGGAAGGCCGCGTCGTTTCGATTGCGGAGATTCAAGAGCTGGCCAATCTGCCTAGCAAAGAAGAGTTGATCAGCAAAATCATGTTCCTGTTGAATGCTCCGGCGCAGCGATTGGCTTCGGTGACGGCGGCCGTGTCACGCAATCTGGCAGTGGTGACGAATGAAGCGGTGAAGGCCAACAAATTCGGCTCAAGCGGCAGCGAGCAAGCGGCGCCAGCGAGTTCAGGTGAAGCAGCGGCGGCCAGTGAAGAGCCAGCTCCGGCAGCCAAGCCGGAATAAGAGTCTAGCGAGTTTAACTTAACGGAGGATAGGAAAAGGCGATGGCGAGCAAAGTAGAAGCAATTCTGGATGAAATCAAGGGGCTGACACTGCTGGAAGCGTCGGATCTGGTTAAGAAGATGGAAGAGGCCTTCGGCGTCTCAGCGGCAGCGGCGGCTCCCATGATGGTTGCGGGCGGCGGAGCGGCAGCGGGCGCAGCGCCAGCGGAAGAGAAAACGGAATTCACCGTGGTTCTCACCGAAGTGGGCGCGAATAAAATCAACGTGATTAAGGCGGTTCGCGAAGTCACCAGCCTGGGCCTGAAGGAAGCGAAGGATTTGGTCGACGGCGCGCCTAAACCGGTAAAAGAAGGCGTCAATAAGGAAGAAGCAGCCACCATCAAGAAGAAGTTTGAGGACGCGGGAGCCAAGGTCGAGATCAAGTAGTGCCGGGAGCGAAAAATCTCGCGGCGAAAGCGGCAACAGAAGATTCGTCTACGCGCGCGCTCCGTCCAGTCATTACGCGCCAGCGCGCGTCCTGCCCGGAGTCATGCTGTGGTGTCGCCACAGAAAATGACTCCGGTTTCAACCCCCGGAAGGGAATGAGGTAAGCCAGCATGCGCAATGGAAATCGAGCAACAAGAGAACGGAAACGCCTGGACTTTGCGCGGATTCGCGCAGCGGTGCAGATTCCGAATCTGATTGACGTGCAGAAGAAGTCCTACGAGCGCTTCCTGCAAATGGACAAACTGCCCAGCGAGCGCGAGGACACCGGCTTGCAGTCCGTATTTGTGTCGGTGTTCCCGATACAAGATTTTCGCGGATTGTCGCAGCTTGACTTCGTGGACTACGCGATTGGCGACTGGGAGTGCAAGTGCGGGCATTTGCGCGGACTGCATCATTTGCGCGCGACTTGCCGGAATTGCGGCGCTTCGGTGGTGACTAATCCTTACAAGACCGGCGACGTGGTGTGTTCGAAGTGCGGCGCGTTCAACCGTAACACGCCGACTTTTTGCAACAAGTGCGGTGACCCGGTGACGCTGCAACTGAAATACGACGTGAACGAATGCCAGGAGCGCGGCATGACCTATTCCGCGCCGCTGAAAGTAACCATTCGCCTGACAATTTACGACAAGGATCCGGAATCCGGCGCGAAATCCATTCGCGACATCAAGGAGCAGGAGGTTTTCTACGGAGACATTCCGCTGATGACGGAGAACGGCACGTTCATCATCAACGGGACCGAGCGTGTGATTGTCAGCCAGTTGCACCGCTCTCCGGGCGTGTTTTTCGAGACCGCTAACAACCGCAGTTATTTCCTTGGGAAAATCATTCCCTATCGCGGCTCATGGGTCGAGTTTGAATATGACACGAAGAACATTTTGTACGTGCGCATCGACCGCAAGCGCAAGTTCTTGGGTTCGATTTTCCTGCGCACGCTGGGAATGAAGTCGAACGAAGAGATTTTGCGCACGTTCTATCAAGTGGAGAGGATTTCCCTGCGCGAGCGTGAGCTGCTGTGGAACGTTTCGGAAGGATTGCTGGACCGCAAGCTGGCGCGTGAAGTCAAGCACCCGCATTCCGGCGACGTCATTGTGGCGGCGCACAAGCGCATCACTGAGCCGCTGTACAAAGAAATGGCGAAGGCGCGAGTGAATCAGGTGGAAGTCACGCCTGCGGATTTGGAAGGAGCAGTGACAGTCGGCGAGCTGGTGAACCGGCAGACCGGCGAAGTCCTGCTGGAAGCCAACAAGCCGCTGACCCCGGAGACCTGGGCGTCGCTAGCCGAGGCAGGCATTACGGAAGTGGACGTGTGCTTCCCGGAGCGCGATGACGTCGGTGTGATCGTCAGCCGCACGCTCGAGAAGGACGCGATTCGCAATTCGCGCGAGGCTCTGATCGAGATTTACCGCAAGCTGCGTCCCGGCGACCCGCCGACTCTGGAAACCGCAACCGCGTTATTCAACGGAATGTTTTTTGACCCGCGGAAATATGATTTCAGCCGCGTAGGCCGCCTGAAATTTAACATCAAGCTGGGTCTGGAGACGCCGCTGGACAAGCGCACGCTGGATCCCGCCGATTTTGTGGGCGCGATCAAGTACCTGCTGAAGCTGCGGCGCAACATCGGCTCGGTGGACGACATCGACCACCTCGGCAATCGCCGCGTCCGCGCGGTGGGCGAACTGCTCGAAAACCAGTTCCGCATCGGCCTAGTGCGCATGGAGCGGGCCATCAAGGAAAAAATGTCCGTGTACCAGGAAATGTCCACGGCCATGCCGCACGATTTGGTTAACGCCAAACCGGTAATGGCGGCGATTCGCGAATTCTTCGGCAGTTCGCAACTGAGCCAGTTCATGGACCAGACCAATCCACTAAGCGAAATCACCCACAAGCGGCGGCTTTCTGCGCTTGGCCCGGGCGGACTTTCGCGCGAGCGCGCCGGATTCGAAGTGCGCGACGTGCATCCCACCCACTACGGCCGCATTTGCCCGATTGAAACGCCGGAAGGCCCAAATATCGGGTTGATCAGCTCGCTTTCGTGCTACGCGCGAATCAACGAATTTGGATTCATCGAGTCGCCGTATCGCAAAGTGAAGAATGGGCGGGTGATTGATTATGTGCAGATTGTGAATTCGGGCGGAAGCGAATTCAAAGCGGGCGAAATTGTCGAGAAAGACAAAGTGGATTCCGCGAACCAGGAACTAGGACGCAACAAAATCACCGCAGACCCATATTGCTTCTACCAGTCGGCCTGGGAAGAGGACCGCTATGTGGTGGCGCAGGCTAACGCATCGCTGGATGAGCGCGGGCGCATCACCACGGAACTGGTGAATTGCCGGCAGGCTGGTAACTTCGTGCTGAAGTCGCGTGAGGAAGTGGATTACATCGACGTTTCACCGAAGCAACTGGTGTCCGTGGCGGCGAGTTTGATTCCGTTCCTTGAAAACGACGACGCGAACCGCGCGTTGATGGGTTCGAATATGCAGCGTCAGGCTGTACCGCTGATTAAGGGCGAGGCGCCGCTTGTCGGAACCGGGATGGAGCGCGTGACAGCGCACGATTCGGGAGCGGTAGTGAGCTGCAAGCGCGACGGCGTGATTGATCAGGTGGACTCGGAGCGCATCATCGTGCGCGTCGAATCCGATCAGTCCGGTGTGCTGAGCCGCGAAGTCGGCTCGGACATTTATTTGCTGACGAAGTTCAAGCGCTCGAATCAGAACACGTGCATCAGTCAGAAGCCGCTGGTGCGCACGGGAGACCGCGTTCGCCAGGGGCAAGTGCTTGCGGACGGCCCCTGCACCGATCGCGGCGAACTGGCGCTTGGTCGCAACGTACTGGTCGCGTTCCTGCCGTGGCGTGGATATAACTTTGAAGACGCCATTCTGGTCAGCGAAAAGCTGGTACAGGAGGATTACTACACTTCAATTCACATCGAAGAGTACGAAATCGAGGCGCGCGATACAAAGCTAGGCCCGGAAGAAATTACACGTGATATTCCTAACATTAACGAAGGATTTTTGCGCAATCTGGACGAAAGCGGAGTGATTCGCATCGGCGCAACGGTGAAGCCGGGAGACATCCTGGTGGGCAAGGTGACGCCTAAGGGCGAAACCACGCTGACGCCGGAAGAAAAGCTGCTGCGCGCGATCTTCGGCGAAAAGGCCGGAGACGTTCGCGACGCTTCGCTCTATTGCCCGCCGGGCATTGAGGGAACCATCGTTGACGTGAAGATTTTCTGCCGCAAGGGAGCGGAAAAAGATGAGCGCCATAAGGCCATCGAGGCGGCGCAAATCTTCAAGCTGGAAAAAAACCTTGCGGACGAAATTCGAATTCTCACTGACGAGCGGCTGAAGAGGCTAACCAGTTTGCTGGGCGGCCAAAAGCTCGTCGCCGACTTGCACGACGAGCGCACCAATAAGCGCTTGCTGAATAAAGGG
>DASYYQ010000077.1:0-23274 GCA_035933545.1 Candidatus Acidiferrales bacterium
CTTGAGGCCCCTTGCGCGGACCGATTCCACCAGTCGCAGACGGTGATTGTAGGCGCTTTTCATTTCACGAATCAGATCGAAATAGCGGGCGGCCATGGGGCCGCGATTGTAACGGCGCGCGCTGTCCGGCTCCCTCCCCCCATCCCCCGGACCGCCCAACCCCTAACCACGAACCCAACTGCACTTCTCGCTTCGGGCTCATGCACATCAGCCTCGCCAGGGGGTAACGATGTCCCTTTCCAATTCCAAGCGACTACAGCCGTTGACGGCGCGAACAAGGGATGCGATAATTGATGGCTTTGCGGTGCGTGAAAAAGTGCCCCATGGCGGCGACGAACCGCCAAGCATCAAGCAAATCCACGGAGGACATGCGGCGGTCGCAATAGTGTGCGATGCAGATTCTGCAACAGCTCGGCTGGCTCTTTCTAAAGTCTGTTCCGTCAATCATTCTTTTCCTTTTGTTTTACTGGTTTTTGAGCGCGAATTTTTTCAAGCCTTTGCAGCGCACTCTGGCGGAACGCAATGCGCGCATCAGCAAGGCTCGCGCGGAAGCAGAAGCCGTGCAGGCCGCTGCGAAAGATAAAGTACACACCTACGAAGAGGCATTGCGTAAAGCTCGCGCGGGCGTTTTTGCGGAGCAAGAAGCAGCTCGCCAGTCCGCTCTTGAGGAGCGCGCCAGGGTGCTCCGCGAGGCGCGCAATGCCGCGCAGAACCAAGTGCACACAGAGAAGGACCGCATCCATCGCGAATTCGAGGCGGCCCGCGGACAGCTCGAAGGTCAAAGCGCCGCGCTTGCCGGTCGCATCGCCCAAATTATTCTGGAACGGCCCGCCGCACCGACTGGAGGCGCGCGATGAGCTGCAGCTTTTCAGCGTGGTTCTCGCGCCTGGGTGTGGCAATTTTCGCGCTGGCCGCATTTGCCGCGCCGGTTTTCGCCGTCACGAATCCTCAGGTGGAAGCAGGGAGCACCACTGGCTGGGTCTACCGCTGGATTAACTTCCTGATTCTTGTAGCCGCGCTGGCCTGGGTTTTTGCCAAGAAGACGCCTCCCTATTTTCGCGCTCGGCGGAGAGCAATTGCGGACGCCATCGCAGAGAGCGCCCGCGCGCAAGAAGAGGCGCAGCGCCAGGAGCGCGAAGCGGAACAAAAAATGTCCACGCTTGACAATGAGGTTGCGGATTTACGCGCCCGCTCGAAACGAGAAAGCGCCGCTGAGGCCGAACGCATTCGCGCGCGCGCCCAAGAGGAAGCCAAGCGTGTCGCCCAATCCGCGCAGGCGGAAATTCGCGCCGCAGAACGCGCCGCACAAATGGAACTGAAAGCCGTTGCCGCGCGCGTTGCTCTGGAGCGCGCCGAAGCGATGCTCCGCGAACGAATCAGCGCGCAAACGGAATCGAGCCTCTTCAACGGCTTCGTCGCCGAGCTCGAGGGGGCAGCGCAGTGAGCGCGCTCGTTCAGCGTTACGCCGCGGCGCTTGCGGATGTAGCATTTGAGCGCAAAGAGGCGGATGAGATCCGCAAGGATCTAGGCGATTTCGTGCAAGTTTTCAGCGCGTCCGCCGACTTGCGCAATTTGCTCTCGAACCCCTCCGTCAGCGCGGGCGCGAAGAAATCAGTGGCCGCTGAAATTGCGGCAAGAATGGCAACGCACCGCGAGGTGCGCAATTTCGTGTTCGTTTTGATCGATCATGGCCGCACCGGAATCGTTAAGGAGATCCAGCAGGCATTCGAAACGGAAATGAATCGCCGCCTGGGAATTGTCGACGCCGTAGTGATTTCGGCGCACGAACTTTCCGCGGCAGAAAAATCGCGGCTGACGCAATCTCTTGAACGCGTTACGGGCAAGGAAGTGCAGGCACAGTACCAACTGAATCCCCAGCTGATCGGCAGCGCCACCGTGCGGATTGGTTCCACGATTTATGATGGATCAATCCGCGAGCAGCTCAACCGCCTGCGCGCGCAGTTGGAATCGCAATAGGAGCGTGAATGGCCACAATCAAGGCTGACGAGATCGCAAAAATAATTCGTGAACAGATTGAAAATTATCAGCAGGTGATGGCTGTCGAAGAAGTCGGCTCGGTAATTTCCGTCGGCGACGGCATCGCGCGCATTCACGGTCTGGACAAAGCCATGGCCGGCGAAATGCTTTCGTTTCCGCACGACGTGGTGGGCATCGCGCTGAACCTCGAGGAAGATCAGGTCGGCGCCGTGCTGCTCGGCGATTACACAAGAATTGAAGAGGGCGACATTGTTCGGCGCACCAAGACAATCATGTCCGTGCCGGTAGGCGAAGCTCTGATCGGTCGCGTGGTGAATCCTCTGGGACAGCCGCTCGACGACAAAGGACCAATCTCAACCACCGAGCGCAGCCCTCTGGAACGCCTCGCTCCGGGCGTGATCGACCGCCAGCCGGTTCGCGAGCCAGTGCAGACAGGCATCAAGGCCATCGATTCCATGATTCCCATCGGCCGCGGCCAGCGCGAACTCATTATCGGCGACCGTCAGACCGGAAAAACCGCCATCATTTTGGATACGATTATCAATCAAAAGGGCGGCGACTTGATTTGCATCTACTGCGCGGTCGGGCAGAAGCGCTCGACAGTAGCGCAAGTGGTGAAAACGCTCACCGACAGCGGCGCGATGGAGCACAGCATCGTGGTTGCCGCGTCAGCTTCCGAACCAGCCACCATGCAATACATCGCGCCATTCGCCGCGTGCGCCATGGGCGAATTTTTCCGCGACAACAAGAAACATGCGATTTGCTTCTACGACGATCTTTCCAAGCACGCGCAGGCGTATCGCGAAATCTCGCTGCTGCTGCGGCGTCCGCCCGGACGCGAGGCGTATCCTGGTGACGTTTTCTTCTTGCACTCTCGCCTGCTGGAACGCGCAGCCAAAATGAACGACCAACTCGGCGGCGGCTCACTTTCCGCGCTTCCGGTGATTGAAACGCAGGCTGGAGATGTTTCCGCGTACATTCCTACGAATGTCATTTCGATCACCGATGGGCAAATTTACCTGGAGTCCGATCTTTTCAACATCGGCGTGCGTCCCGCCATCAATGCAGGAATTTCAGTGAGCCGCGTCGGCGGAAACGCGCAGATCAAAGCGATGCGGCAGGTTGCCGGCTCCCTGCGATTGGATATGGCGCAGTATCGCGAACTGGCTGCGTTCGCGCAATTCGGCTCCGAATTGGACAAAGCCACGCAGGCGCAACTGGGTCGCGGCCAGCGCCTTACCGAATTGCTGAAGCAGGATCAATTCCAGCCACTGCCCGTAGAAAAACAGGTGCTCATCATTTTTGCCGGCACGAACCGCTATTTGGACGACATTCCGGTGGAGGAAGTGCGGCGCTTTGAGAAGGAACTCTATCTGTTCATGGAAACGAATTACAGCAATGTGCTGAAGACGCTGGCGCAGAAGAAAGCGATTGACGACGCGCTGCGCGCTGACATGAAAAAGGCGCTGGACGATTTCAAGAGTCAGTTCGTCGCCGCCGAGAGTCAAACGACGGAGGCCGCTGCCGCCGACTGAGCTGCAATAGACCCCTCGCATGCCAACACTGCTCGATTATCGCCGCCGTATCCGGTCTGTGAAAAACACGCAGCAGATCACGCGCGCGATGAAGTTTGTCTCAGCCGCGAAGCTGCGCCGCGCACAGGAAGCGGTGTTTCGCGCGCGACCTTACGCCAAGGAAATCCGGCGCGTGCTGCAATCGGCGATGCAGCGCGTCTCCGAGCCGCAACACGCGCTGCTCGAACAACGTCCCGAGGAACGCATTCTCCTTTTAGTGGTCACCGCGGACAAAGGGTTGAGCGGGCCGTTCAGCGCCAATGTCTTGCGCCGCACATTCGAATATCGCCGCGAATTGCAAGGCAAAGAAGTGCAAACCATCGCGGTGGGGCGCAAAGGCGTGGAAGCCCTCAAGCGCCGCAAATGGACGCTGGCAGCTGAATTTCTCAACGTCTCCATGCATGTCGAATTTCAGCACGCGGAGAAAATCTGCCAGCGCATATCGGAGCTTTACACTTCGCGCGAAGCGGATGCTGTTTTCGCGATCTATAACGAATTCAAGAGCGTGATGGTGCAACGGATGCGGCTCGAGAAAATTCTCCCGCTCAAGAAAGAAATTCTGGCCTCCGAAGAATCCGCTGCCGCAGATACGCATCGCGAAGGCGGCAAGAAACTCGAATCGCAAAGGCTCGCGGAAAGCGTGGATTACATCTACGAAGAACCGCCTCAGGAGATTTTCGCGAAGCTCGTTCCGCGCTATCTGGAGAACGAAGTGTTTCGCATCCTCCTCGAGTCAGCGGCCGCCGAGCATGCCGCGCGCATGACCGCCATGGATGCAGCCACCACCAATGCGGGCGAGCTGATTCGCGATTTGACGCTGGACATGAACAAGATTCGGCAGGCCAGCATCACCAAGGAAATTATTGAAATCGTAAGCGGCGCCTCGTTCGCGGCGTCCTCATAAGGGAGCTTTTCGATGGCAGAGAATCAAGCGGCTCAGAAAAAAGATTTAAAAACAGGGCACGTGGTGCAGGTAATTGGCCCCGTGGTCGACGTGCAATTCGAAGAGGGCCACCTGCCGCTGATTTACAGTGCGGTGCGCATTACTAGCGAAGGATTCGATGTCGAAGAGCCCGTAGACTTGATCAGCGAAGTTCAGCAGCACCTCGGCGAAGGCCGCGTGCGCTGCGTCTCGATGAAGCCGACTGAAGGCGTGGTGCGCGGAATGAAGGCTTTCGATCTTGGCGAAGAAATTTCCGTACCCGTGGGGCGCGGGACTCTTGGCCGCGTGTTGAACGTCCTCGGCGAGCCCGTGGACAAGCTTGGTGAAGTGAAAACGAAGGAGCGCTGGCCGATTCACCGCCCGGCGCCGCCGCTGGACCAGCAATCCACCACCCTGGAAATGTTCGAGACCGGCATCAAAGTCGTGGACCTCATCGAGCCTTATCTCAAGGGCGGCAAAATCGGATTATTCGGCGGCGCAGGCGTCGGCAAAACCGTGCTGATTATGGAATTGATTCATAACGTGGCCATGAAGCATGGCGGCGTGTCTGTTTTCGCCGGTGTGGGAGAGCGCACGCGCGAAGGCAACGATCTATGGCTGGAAATGACCGAATCCGGCGTCGTTGTCCCCGGCAATTCGGAGAAGTCCCGCGCGGCGCTGATTTATGGCCAGATGACCGAACCGCCCGGAGCGCGTCTTCGCGTCGGATTGACAGGCCTTACCGTTGCGGAATATTTCCGTGACGCGGAAGGCCTCGACGTGCTGCTCTTCATCGACAATATTTTCCGCTTCGTGCAAGCTGGCTCCGAAGTTTCCGCACTACTCGGCCGCATGCCTTCGGCAGTAGGCTACCAGCCCAATTTGAACACGGAAATTGGCGAACTGCAGGAGCGCATCACTTCTACGAAAAAAGGCTCGATTACTTCGGTGCAGGCGATTTACGTTCCCGCTGACGATTATACGGATCCCGCTCCGGCGGCTACGTTCGCGCATCTCGACGCAACGACCAACCTGAGCCGGCAAATCGTGGAACTGGGAATCTATCCCGCGGTTGATCCTCTCGCCAGCTTTTCGCGCATTCTCGACGCGCGCATCGTTGGACAGGAGCATTACAATGTGGCGCGGATGGTGAAGTCCACGCTGCAGCGCTACAAAGATTTGCAGGACATCATCGCCATTCTTGGAATCGAAGAACTGCCCGAAGAAGACAAGCTGACCGTCGCTCGCGCCAGGAAAATTCAGCGCTTCATGTCGCAGCCCATGTTCGTGGCCGCGCAATTCACGGGCCTCGAAGGAAAATACGTCAAGGTGGAGGACACCATTCGCGGATTCAAGGAGATCGTCGCCGGCAAGCACGATGACATCCCCGAGCAGGCGTTTTACATGGTTGGCACGATTGAAGAAGCGCGGGAAAAAGCGGAGAACATGGCGGCCACTGCGTAAAACGGCGCAAATACGAGGCGCTTGTAAGTCGAAAAAATGCTACCGGAAAATCTCGAACTCGAAATCGTTACGCCGGAGCGGCACATGCTCGACGAAACTGTTGACTACGTCGAGGTGCCCGGGAAAGAAGGCTACATGGGCATCCTTCCCGGCCATGCGCCGCTTTTGAGTGAGCTGGGTATGGGAACGCTTTTCTATCGCAAGGGCGGGCAAAGCGAATATTTCGCGGCGCTCGGCGGGTTCGTTGAAGTGCTTCCCGGACGCGTGATTGTACTGGCTGACGCTTGCGAACGTGCCAGCGAAATCAACGTCGAACGCGCCCGCGAGGCGTTTGAGCGGGCCAAAAGCGAATTGAGCAAAGGCGGTACCGCGGACAAAAACACCGCCGACATTACTCTGGCTATGGAACGCGCTCAGGCTCGCCTGGAAGCCGCCTCGAAAGCTGGCGCGGTTGCCACAGCCTCTGCCGGCCACTGATACGAGATTGGCGCTCGGGTTTTCCCCTATTCTTTTCGGAGCGCCCGATGGGTCCGGTGGAGCGGCGCGATTCGCCGGGCATCTAAGAAAGAGGCACGACGGCGGAGGGAATTCGACGGTGGCCGCTATTACCATGTATGCGACGCGTTGGTGCGTCGATTGCCGCAGAGCCAAACTCTTCTTGCAGGAACGCGGCATCGCTTTCCACGAAGTGAACATTGACGAATCGCCGGAAGCCGAAGATTTGGTCCTGCGCGTCAACCACGGCCGGCGAAAAGTCCCGACGTTTGAAATCAATGGCCGCTATTTCGCGAATAGCCCTTTTGATCCCTATCAACTCGCCGAAAAATTGAACATTCCGCTGAACGCATAGCGCTGCGCAAGATGCAGTTGACCTTCCGGGACTTTAGTCAGATGGCTGTGAATTTCTGATCGCCACACCCAAATTATTATAGACGGCCGTACGCTGTTGATATACTTCCTGCGTGAGACCGGAAAAAGAGTTGCTGGCGGCGCTAAGGCGATACTGGGGATATGACGGGTTCCGTCCTTTGCAAGAAGACGTCGTCAACAGCTTGCTGGACAAGCGCGACACGTCAGCATCACAAGCGAAAAGATTTGAAAAAGCGGTCAACGCGCCAGCCACGAGGGCGCATCATTCCGCGCAGGCCGCAGGAATGTTATTCTAGTGCGCTTGTTTTGTTTGTACTGCAACTGGCGGAGTCACAGAAAGTATTAGCTTAAGGAGAAGCCGCATGCCCAGTTTTTCCGGAGTCGACTTTCTCGACTTCGATTCCCTACTCACAGACGAAGAAAAACTCGCCCGCCAGACCGCACGGAAATTCGTGGACGACCAGATTCTTCCGATCATCGAGCAATACAATCGTGACGCCAAATTTCCCATGCATTTGGTTCCGACGATCGCGGAGCTGGGATTTTTTGGCGCCAATCTGAAGGGCTACGGCTGCGCGGGCATGTCTAACGTGGAATACGGGCTGGTGATGCAGGAACTGGAGCGCGGAGATTCCGGCTTGCGCAGCTTCGCCTCCGTTCAATCGGGCCTGGTGATGTATCCCATTTACAGCTTCGGCTCCGATGCTCAAAAGGAAAAATGGCTGCCGCAACTCGCTTCCGGAAAAGCGATCGGCTGCTTTGGGCTCACCGAGCCGCAATTCGGCTCCAATCCCAGCGGGATGCTCACGCGCGCGGTGCGCAAAGGCGACAGCTACATTTTGAACGGCGAAAAAATGTGGATCACCAACGGCTCGGTGTCCGCCATCGCACTGATCTGGGCAAAATGCGAAGACGGAAAAATTCGCGGTTTTTTGGTGGAAAAAGACACGCCGGGATTCAAAGCTTGGGATGTCCATGGCAAATGGTCCCTGCGCGCTTCGGTGACTTCAGGGCTGGCCATGAGCGATTGCAAAATTCCGGCAGAAAATATTCTTCCGGGCGTGGAAGGATTGAAAGGACCGCTTTCCTGTTTGAACCAGGCGCGTTATGGAATCGGGTGGGGCGGAATCGGAGCGGCTATGGCCTGCTACGATACCGCGCTGCGCTATGCAAAGGAGCGGAAGCAATTCGGCAATAAACCGATTGCCGCGCACCAACTCGTGCAGGAAAAACTCGCATGGATGATTACGGAAATCACCAAGGCGCAGTTTCTTGCGTTGCAAGTGGGCCGGTTGAAGGACCAATCGCGCGTGCATCCCTCGCATATCTCCATGATGAAAATGAACAACGTGGCCATCGCGCTGGAAACAGCGCGAAAAGCGCGCGACATCCTTGGCGCGAACGGAATCGTGGACGATTACTGCATCATGCGGCACATGACCAACCTCGAGTCGGTCTATACCTATGAAGGCACAAACGACATTCACAAGCTGATTATCGGTGAGCGCATCACCGGAATTGCGGCCTTCGAATGAGCGGCGCTACTTTTGCGAAATGCTACGCGACGGAGGTCAAGAATCCAAGCGACTCTTTGAGCGAAATTCGCAAAGCTTGCTGGAGCTGATATGGAAGACAAACTTAGCCTCGAGTTTCTGCGCGTCGTGGAGCAGGCGGCCATCGCTTGCGCGCACACGATGGGTCTGGGCGAGCGCGAGAAAGCGGACGCCGCAGCGGTTGAAGCCATGCGGCGCGAAATGGATAGCGTTGGCATGGACGGCACTATTGTCATTGGGGAAGGGGAGCGCGATAAGGCGCCCATGCTCTTCATCGGCGAAAAAGTTGGCTTGGGGTCAAAGCATAAAGATAACTATCCAGCAGTGGACATCGCCGTTGACCCTCTGGAGGGAACCAATCTTTGCGCGACCGGCGAACCGAATGCCATCACCGTTCTTGCTGCCAGCGAGGCCGGCGGACTGCTGCACGCGCCTGATTTATACATGGAAAAAATTGTTGTTGGGCCGACGTGCCGCGGCGCCGTGGAACTCGACGCGCCGGTGAAAGATAATTTGAAAGCAATTGCCCGCCGACTCGACCGCCTGGTAGAAGACTTGGTGGTGATTGTGCTGGACCGGCCGCGTCACGAAAAGCTGATCGGGGACATTCGCAAAGCCGGCGCGCGCATTCGGCTAATTAGCGACGGAGATCTTTCCGCGGGAATCGCTGCGGCGGTTTTGGGTTCCGGCGTTCATGCGGTGATGGGCACAGGAGGCGCTCCGGAGGGAGTGCTGACCGCTGCGGCACTGAAATGCCTGAACGGCGAGATCACTGCGCGGCTGGTCGTTTCCAATCCCGAACAGCACGAGCGGCTGTCTAAAATGGGCGTCGCTGATGCCAAGAAAATTTACAAAACGGAAGAGCTCGCGCCCGGTAAGAAAATTATCTTCGCGTGCACCGGTGTGACGGAAGGAAATCTGTTGCGAGGCGTGCGCTTCTTCGGCGAAGGAATTCGCACTCAATCGCTCGTTCTTACCCATGATAATCGCAAGGTGCGCTTCATAGATAGTGTCCATTTGAACAAACGTCCCGACGCGAAGGTTCGATTTTAGCGCCTGCATACGCTAGCGTAATTCAATCTACCCCGGGGTACGCTCGTCCAATACAACGGACCAGGAAGGTGAGAATATGCGCGAGTCCGCCGGCCCGCAATCCAAGCAGAGCGGCAGTCATCCGAATAGACGCGTGATGGTCCTGGGTGTGATTCTCTTATGCGTTTTTGTGGTCTGGGTGGCAACGATGATTATGGGTTTCGGCCTCGGCGGCCAACCGTAGCACTCGATGCTACTGAAGGAAATAAACTGCATTTCAGAGTTGTCAATGTCGCCAAGGGTTTTGTCTAGTTTGTCATCGCAAGCAGCATCCACCAAGATGCAACCCTGAAACATGCAGTGCAAGGGCAGTACTCGGCGACGCGATTCAGTGCCGCCGAGCCATTTCCGATTTGAACCTTGTTCAGCGATGCGCGGACGCCATTGGCGACGAGTGCCGGCGCGGCGACATCTGCGGCATTTTCGATTCACGCGTCAACTGCATGGGTGATCGCATGACGTTGCTGCTGACGTGATCGCTGATGGCCTGTAATCGCTTCAGAATGCCCTGCCACTGCGCCCAATCCAATTGCCGCAAGAACGGCCGCAATCCCTGAATGAAGGGATCCTCGAGCAGCGTTTGGCCTGTGGATTCAGGCACGAAGAAGCGATTCAGCCCGACTCCCAGAGCTTCGGCGATTTTTTCCAGCGTGCCAAGGCTGGGGGTCATCTGTCCGCTCTCGATGCGCGAGAGATAAGAACGCGAGACGCGTGAGCGCGCTTGAAGCTGGCTCTGCGTCATGCCGCGCGATTCGCGCAATTGGCGAATGCGCTGTCCGATATTCTCGACCGTTTCGCGGTTCGGCCAGTCTTCCGCAGCCTGCGAATCGCTGGCGGCATTCTGCGGAGAAGGTGTGGGAATAACGAACGTCACCCTCGAAGGCAGCAAGCGCACACAGCGTCGGCAATTATCGGTTTTTGTCCGATATTGTACGAGTCCGCACGCACTACAGCGAACTACTTCCCGATCCATATCTGCATCTGAAATGGTGTCCTCAGCTTTCTTTTCTCCCACCGGTCATCCTCACAGACTTTTCCGGCGGTGCGTAGGGGAGGAACGGTTTCACAGAGGGAAGGCAGAAACTGGCGCGACCGGCATTCTCTCCAGCGCACTAACCTAAGTCAAGTCTTTTTTTACCTATTTACGAGCTTCTGAAGACGACCAAGATTTTAGCCCGGTCAGAACGCCAAAAGCAAACTCTCGCGTCTCGAAACAGGCAATCCTGGACGAAAACGATGTTTTTGGTAGGCTGGTGGACTAATCTCAAGGGAGGATCCTTTATGGCGAACCTGCCAAGCCGCGAAGACGCCTGGAAATTGTTATGTGAATACACACAGAACGAAAATCTGCGCAAGCATGCGCTGGCCGTAGAGGCTTGCGTGCGCGCTTACGCGCGAAAAACCGGCGCGGATGAGGAACTTTGGAGCCGCGCGGCTTTGTTACACGACTTCGATTATGAGCGCTGGCCCAATGCCGAGCATCATCCAGACAGGGAGCATCCCGCGGAGGGCTCGAGCGTGCTGCGCGAGCGCGGCTACCCGGAAGAAATGATCCATGCCATCCTGGCGCACGCAGATTATACCGGCGTGAAGCGCGAATCGGCGCTGGACCACACGCTATTTGCGTGCGATGAGCTTGCCGGATTTCTAACCGCCTGCGCGCTGATTAAACCCAGCAAGAAGATTGCGGAGGTCGAGACTCCCTCCGTGAAAAAGAAATTGAAAGACAAAGCCTTCGCTCGTGGCGTGAATCGCGAGGATGTACGCCGCGGCGCAGAAGAATTGGGCGTGGCGCTGGATGAGCATATCGCAACGTGCATCGAGGCCATGCGGGCCATCGCCGGCGAATTGGGACTGGCATGATTTGAATTTCGCCCGCTGCGCTAAATCTGAGCGCGACTCCCTCCGTGTGTTAGAATTGCAAATTCTATGCAACGAGCTGCAGATATTTTGGGCGCGACGCTGCGCAGGATGAAAAATCACGACGCCGCGACGGCTTGGCTGAAGGCGGGATGGAACGCGCTCGTGGGCGATACCGTGGCCGCGCATATTCGGCCGGTGAATTTCGCGAAGGGGGTTCTGCGTGTGGAAGCGGATTCCCGCGAATGGAAAATTCAAGCGGAAACGATGACCGAAAAACTGGGCGAACGGGTCAACCGAGGCTGGGGCGGTCCGCTAGTCGGGGAAGTGCGTGTGGAAATGAAAGAGGGCGCAAAGCTGCGGCACGAGTTCGATAACAATTATTTGCCGTTCCTGCGCAAACGCGCCAAGCCGAAATCATGAGAATCAGCCGCGAGGACGTCTTGCACGTTGCCGAACTCGCGCATCTCGAACTCAGCGATGCGGAAGTTGAGAAATTCCGCAGACAGCTTGACGGAATTTTAAGCTACATAGACAAGCTGAAGGAACTAGATGTGTCGGGCGTCGAGCCGATGGCGCAAATCCTTGAAGCGCAAGCCGCGCCCGACGCAACGCTGCGCGAGGACGTGGTGCGTTCGTGCGATGTTGCGTCAGCGATTCTCGAGCAAGCGCCAGAGGCGAAAGCGCCATATTTCCGCGTGCCCAAGGTCATTGACAGGTAAACGACGATGCAAACCAACAGGTGACAGGCCGCGTGAGCTACTCATGAGCGTCGCAACGCAATGGACAGTTGCTTCAATCCGCGACGCGCTGGAAGCGAAAACTATTTCCGCGCGCGAACTTACCGCTGAATTCTATTCACGCATCGAGAAACGCAATCCTGAACTGAACGCGTTCCTCGCGCTTTCACACAAGCGAGCTTACGCGCAGGCCGACCGGGTCGACACGCTGCGTGCGCGCGGCGAGAAGCTTCCTCCTCTCGCGGGCGTCCCGGTGGCCATCAAAGACGTGCTCAGCACGCGCGGAGTGCGCACAACGTGCGGGTCACGCATCCTCGAAAATTACGTTCCGCCTTACGACGCGACTGCGGTGGCGCGGCTGGAAAATGCCGGCGCGGTGATCCTCGGCAAAACAAATTGCGATGAGTTCGCCATGGGCAGCTCGAACGAAAATTCCGCGTACGGCCCGGTGCGCAATCCGGCGGCGCTCGACCGTGTGCCGGGTGGTTCGAGCGGCGGCTCCGCAGCAGCAGTTGCAGCCCATTTGGCCGTGGGCGCGCTGGGAACTGATACGGGCGGCTCAATCCGTCAGCCGGGCGCGCTCTGCGGCGTGCCGGCGTTAATGCCGACGTATGGCCGCGTGTCGCGCTACGGCCTGATTGCTTTCGCCTCGTCGCTGGACCACATTGGGCCGTTTGCAACGACCACGACCGACATCGCCTCCCTCATCGGCGCTATCGCCGGCCGCGACGACAAGGATTCCACCTCGGCTGACGTCCCTGTGCCGGATTATTCCGCCGAATTGCAAAAAGAACTCACTGGCATGCGCATGGGCATTCCCAAAGAGTATTTTGACGAGGGCATGGATCCTGAGGTGCGTCAAAAGGTAGAAAAAGGTATCGAAATTCTGAAAGGGCTCGGGTGTCGGCCCGTGGCTTTAAGCATGCCACATACTGAGTTCGCGATTGCCACGTATTACATCGTCGCTAACGGGGAAGCGAGCTCGAATCTGGCGCGATTTGACGGCGTGCGTTACGGGCTGCGCGTGAACGGCGGCAACTTGCGCGAAATGTATAAGAAGACTCGCGGTCAAGGTTTTGGGCCCGAAGTGAAACGCCGCATCATGCTTGGCACATATGCACTATCGTCAGGATACTACGACGCTTACTATTTGCGGGCCCAGAAGGTTAGATCGCTGATTACGCGGGACTTCATTGCGGCATTCGAGAAAGCGGACATAATCGTCACGCCCACATCGCCCACGGTGGCTTTTCGGATTGGCGAACGCATCGATGATCCATTGTCGATGTATCTATCTGATATCTATACTGTTACTGGAGACCTTGCGGGTGTACCGGCGATATCTGTCCCTTGCGGTATGACTTCTGCAGGTTTGCCCGTGGGTTTGCAAATTGTCGCTCCACATTTCTGCGAGGCGCGTATCTTGCAGGCAGCAAAGGCATTCGAAGATGCAGGCGGCTTTACTCTGTGAGCTGAGCTCAGATCCGGCGGCGAATCTTCCAAAAACTGTAGATGTATCCAAAGGATGGGCAAAACAGTTCTCTTTTTCCGCTCTTTCGCGCCATATTTTCTGCTCCAGGCGCACCCGGAAACAGGCGTAAACCCTTGCACATCAAATAACTTAGCGAAAGCTAGAGTCGACGACGCTGGCTGAAGAGTTTGGCACGCCACGTGCTCTTGCCATTACTGTGCGTGTCCGGTCACCCGAAAAGGTTACCGCGAGGGAAAAGAAAAATTGTCCAGTATCCCGTCAAGCCAGAAATTTTTTACCGAAGATGAGGTGTCCCGCCTGACTGGAATTTGCCTGCAGCACTTGCGAACCCTGGCGCAAACCAAGCACCTAGGGTCCTTGATTCGCGCTGCCGGAGCCGCCGGTGCGGAAGCCGAAAAGTGGCTTTTCACGAATTCGGAGTTGATGATTCTCAACGTGCTCTGCCCGCGCTGCGAACACTAGATCGCTGCGACTCAAAGGCACACCATCGTGTTCTTCATTTTTCGCGTTGGCGTGAAGATGCACCCTAAATCGCACGAACATCCGGACGCTGAACGCCGCGTTGGATTTTCGGCCTGCCGGGAAACCGCCGCACTCGCAAAAGCATCCCAAAACTGAGCCGTTGCTGGATTATACTTATTCATTCAGCTATGCATACCCGCCGTGGATTTTCGTTAATGCTAATTCTGGTGTTTGTCATCATCGCCGCCCTGCCTGCCATTTCGGCGAGCGTCCGGGCTGGCGTTGCATTTGGAAGTTCCCAGGAGGACTCTTCTACGGCTCCGGTCTTGCACGGCAAGAAGCTGGTGATGAAGGACGGCAGCTTTCAATTGGTTCGGAGCTATCAGGTTGAGGGAGACCGCGTCCGATATTTCAGCATCGACCGCTCCGAATGGGAGGAAATTCCTGCTTCCGAGGTCGATTGGACGGCGACCAAGAAGGCCCAAGCTGAAGAAGCAAAACAAGACGTTGCTTTGACAGCCAAAATTGAGTCCGACGAAGCTGAGGCCAAGATTGCTCCTCTGGATGTGGATGCTAGCCTCGAAGTGCTGCCCGGGGTTTTTCTTCCTCCGGGTGAAGGATTCTTCATTTTGGATGGGCATGCCATTTTTTCTCTGTCGCAATCGCCAGCTTCGACAAAAAATAGCAAGCGCCATACCATCGAGCGCCGGATTGTTCCTATCCCGGTTATTCCGTCACAGACCAGCGTGGACTTGCCCGGCCGGCACGCGAAGTTTCGCATCACAAATCGAACACCGGAATTCTATTTTCGCACCTCTGACGATGTACAACCACAAGTGGAACTGATTCAGGCCCATGTGAAAGGCGACAAACGGCACATCGAAAATATCGACAGCCTTTTTGGGCAGCGCACCGATAATGGAAAAACTATTTTGCTGCAAACGTGGCAAGTGGCGAAAGGCGTGTATCGCTTTACTCTCGGACAAGCTCTCGCGCCCGGCGAATATGCGCTTGCGGAATTTTCTCCCAAGGAAGGCATTAATCTCCTGCTCTGGGATTTTGGCGTTGACGCTGCTCCGAAAAGGTCAGCGGAAAGAAAATAGGGGATAATCCTAGGGCTTGCTAATTTTAGGTTCAGGATTGGAGAGCGCTTGCTGGACGAGCGCGATTAGCTCAGAAATTTGAAACGGCTTCTGCAGGGTGCGTGCGCCTTTAATTTCTAGCTTTGAGATTTGCTGCGCGTCGAGAAACTCTCCCGTCATCACTATGAATTGCGGGAACGCCTGGCTCGTGCGGCTGCTGACTTCCTTAAACAGATCAGTCCCGCTTTCTCTTCCCAAATTCAGGTCGCAAAGCACCAGATCGTAATCGCCCTTCTGCAAGCGCTTCCAAGCTTCTTCTACCGTAGCTACTGCACTCACATTCGCGCCTCGAGCCTTGAGACCTTCCTCGATTAGCTCGCGCACGCCCTCCTCATCATCAACCACCAGAATGGAGCATCCTTTCAGTTCTCCGTGCGCCGGTCTCGTAGATTTTGTCGCGTTATCAGATTTGACAGCAGGCGCCGCACCTTTCGCCACTGGCAGCAGAATGCGCAAGCGGGCGCCGCCTAGCGGAGAAGTCTGCGCTTCGATCGTGCCGCCATGCTCTTTCACAATCACCAGTGCGATGGTGAGCCCTAATCCCGAGCCGCCGCTGCTGCGGCGCGTGGTGAAAAACGGATCGAAAATCTTGGAGCGAAGCTCCGGCTGGATTCCCGGACCATCGTCATCGAGCAGAATTTCCTGTTTGCCATTCGCTTGAGCAACGCGCACGGCGATTTGGCCATAATCGCGCGCCGATCCTATGGCTTGCTCGGCATTGGAAATCAGGTTCACGAGCACCTGGATCATGTGATTCGGATTGACGTCGACGGGCGGCAAATTCGCGGCAGCGTCCACCTGCACTTTGATGTGGCGAGCCTGCAGCTCGCTTTTGCGCAATTCAAGCGCCTTAGCTACCAGTTCCGCAGCGCGGACACTCTGGCTTTGCAGCTGGGAAGGCCGGGAGAACATCAACAAGCCTTGAACTAGCTCGGCTGCCCTGCGCGCCTGCTGATGGATGAGTTCCGATTGCCGCCGCGAAACATCGTCGGTCGCCCGCTCCCGCAGCAGGTCGCTGACGCCGAGGATGGCAGTAAGCGGGTTGTTGAGCTCGTGAGCCACGCCAGAAACCATTTGACCGATGGCCGCCAGCTTTTCCGAGCGCAGCAATTGCTCCTCGATGCGGCGCGACTCGGTAACATCGCGGGCAGAAGCGACCACGCCAATGATTCTGCCGTCGGCATTGGTGAGCGGGCTGGCGTTGGCTCGAATGGTGCGCCAACCACCTTCTTTGTGGGCGGTACGATACTCGGCGGTGCCGAAGCTGGTTTCGCCGGTGGTCAGGCGCCGAAAAAAATCAAGGAGGCGCTCGCGATCTTCAGGATGCGGGCGCTCTTCCAGCCGCAGGCCAATGAATTCTTCCGGCGTGTAGCCCAAAGTTTCTTGAACGCGGGGACTGACGAATGTGTAGCGCCCGTTCGTATCGAGCACGGCAATCACGTCAGGAAATGACGCGATCAGACGGCGCACAAATTCCTGTTCTTCCCGAAGGCGCTTCTCCATTTGCTCGCGGTCGGTAATGTCCACCAGCGAGCCCTGAAAGCGCACAAATTCGCCTTTTGCATCGCGTATCGCCACGCTCGAGTTACGCGCGTGCAGCAGCGAACCATTTTTGCGCCGCAAAGACAACTCGTGATCGCGAACAAATCCGCATTTTTGCAACTCCGCTATCAGCGCCTCGCGCTCCGCAGCATTGGCAAAATGCCGATCTGCAGGCGGCTTCAGCAGTTCTTCCTTATTTTCGTATCCCAACATGCGCATGGCCGCGGGATTTACGTCGAGGAATTCTCCCGCCGGGCTCGCAAAGTAAACGCCTTCTTGAAGTGTTCCAAAGAGGTCTGCAAACCGCGATTCAGCTTCCCACTGCTCGGAAATATCGCGCGCTAAACCGCTGATGCCAGATACCTCTCCATTTTTCATCACCGCGTATAGCGTGCAATCGTAAAAGCGAACTTTCTGGTGACGCCGCCAGCGCACTCGCACGACGCCGCTCCACGAGCGATTTTCCACGAAACGCGGCAACGCTTGCGCCAGCTCTTCGCGCGTAGGCTCTGCGATGAACTCTTCAACGGGATGATTGACGATTTCTGCAAAAGGGAGGCCCAGCACATCCGCGAATTGCCGATTGACGACACGGAATTGGCCAGCCAACGAAAGATTGAACGCGATACGGTCAAAGCTGTCGATGAGCTCACGAAAGCTTTTCTGGGAGCGAGTGACAATATCGAATAGCGCTTCACCGGCATCGCTCTTCGGGCGCACCGATGGGTTATCGGCTTCCTGCTGCAAAGGGGTGCGAGTCTTTGTTTTTTTTGTTCTGGCCATATAAAACCACACATGCGCCAGTGTCCGCCAGCGCGTGCATCGACAACCGTGAATCAATTGTAGCGGTAACTTGATTGCTGCGACAAACCGTAAGCCGTTCGAGTTTCCAGAGATTCAACGAGCGGCCGAGCGGAATTCGCGCGGCTTTATAGCCATTCACCCTGAATCAAAAAAAAACAAAATAAAAAGGGGATAAAAAGGAAAACGGCGCGCATGCCTCGCGCGCCGTCATCGCCTCTGGCTTTCTTCTGCTAGCCTTCGGTGATTGTGTCGGTGTCCTTTCGCAGGAAGTCCAGCGCCGCGGCTTCCTCCGGCGTGAGTTGCGGCTCTTCAACCTCCGGCTCCTCAGGCGGAAGCTCGGTGAGCAACTGAACGCCACGGTAACGGTCAAGTCCCGTTCCCGCAGGAATCAGCCGGCCCATGATGACGTTCTCCTTCAGACCGCGCAAATAGTCCACTTTCCCGGAAATCGCCGCTTCGGTCAGAACGCGTGTGGTCTCTTGGAAGCTCGCCGCGGAAATAAACGAGTCGGTCGAGAGCGACGCCTTGGTGATTCCCAACAGCAGTGGCCGGCCGGTCGCGGGGCGATTGCCGTCGTGAATCACGTGGTCGTTCTCTTCGCGGAAGCGGAATTTATCCACCTGCTCTTCCAAAAGGAACGGCGTGTCGCCCACATCTTCCACCTTCACCCAGCGCATCATTTGCCGGACGATGGTTTCGATGTGCTTGTCGTTGATGTTCACGCCCTGCAGCCGGTAAACCTCCTGTACCGAGTTCACCAGGTACGCCTGCGTGAACTTTTCGCCGAGAACCGCGAGCAAATCGTGCGGATTGAGGGGGCCGTCAATCAGCGGCTCGCCGGCGCGAACGTGCTCACCTTCCTGCACGTTGATGTGTACCCCGCGTGGAATCGCGTACTCCTTGATGGTACGGCCATCCTCGCTCTCCACGTAAATCCGGCGCATGCCCTTGACGATCTCGCCGTATTTCACCACGCCATCGATTTCGCTGATGACCGCGGGGTCCTTCGGCTTGCGCGTCTCGAAGAGCTCGACAACGCGCGGCAAACCGCCGGTGATGTCTTTCGTTTTGGTGGTTTCGCGCGGAATCTTCGCCAGCACGTCTCCGGGATGCACTTCATCGCCATCGGCAACCATCAAGTGAGCGCGTGAAGGCATCAGGTATTTCTTGCGCACGCGGCCCGCTGAATCGCGCACCTGGATGGCCGGCTGGTGCTTTTCGTCCCCCGGCGGCAGCGTAACCACGAGTTGCGAAAGGCCGGTGACTTCGTCCACCTGCTCCTCAATGGTGATTCCGGATTGCAGGTCTTTGAATTCCACCGTGCCGCCCGTCTCAGTGAGAATCGAGAAGGTGTACGGATCCCATTCAACCATGGTCTGGCCAACGGTGACTGGCTGGCCATCTTCCACCTTGAGGCGCGCGCCGTAAACCACGTGGTAGCGCTCCTTCTCGCGGCCCTTTTCGTCAACCACCGCGATCAGGCCGGAACGATTCATGGCGATGAAAGTCTTGCCGCGGCCCTCGACCACTTTCAAGTCAATGAACTTGACGAAGCCATTGTTCTTGGCGTCGACTTTAGATTGTTCGGTAACGCGTGTCGCAGTTCCGCCGATGTGGAACGTCCGCATGGTCAGCTGCGTACCCGGTTCGCCGATGGACTGGGCGGCAATGACGCCCACCGCTTCGCCCATTTCCACAAAGCGGCCGCTCGCCAAGTTGCGGCCGTAACAGCGTGCGCAAACTCCGCGGCGCGATTCGCACGTCAGCACAGAGCGAATCTTCACGCGCTCGATGCCCGCCGCTTGAATCGCATTGGCAAGCTCTTCGGTGACTTCCTGGTTGACCTCGACGATCACGTTGCCTTCGTAGTCTTTGATTTTCTCGAGCGAAACGCGGCCAATCACGCGGTCGCGCAGCGGCTCGACTTCAACGCCAGCCTCGAGGATGGGTTCGACATAAATGCCATCCGCAGTGCCGCAGTCGAATTCGTTGATGATGACGTCCTGCGCCACGTCGACCAGACGGCGCGTAAGATAGCCGGAGTCCGCGGTCTTTAGAGCGGTATCCGCCAAGCCCTTACGCGCCCCGTGCGTCGAGATGAAGTATTGCAGCACGTCTAATCCTTCGCGGAAGTTTGAAGTGATAGGCGTCTCGATGACCTCGCCGGAAGGTTTGGCCATCAATCCGCGCATGCCGGAAAGCTGCCGAATCTGCTGCTTCGATCCGCGCGCGCCGGAGTCTGCCATGACGTAGATGGGGTTCATGGTGCCCTCTTTGTCCTGATTTTCGAGGGCCTTGAACATTTCGTCCGCCACTTTTTCGGTCACGTCGCTCCAGATGGCGATAACCTTGTTGTAGCGCTCGCCATTGGTGATCGCCCCGTCCAAGTATTGCTGCTGCACTTTCACCACTTCGCGCTCAGCGTTGCCCACCAGCTTCGCTTTGTCGCCCGGAATCAGCATGTCGCTGATGCCGATGGAAATGCCCGCCTTGGTGGCGTAGAGGAAGCCCAGCTCTTTGAGTTTGTCGAGCATCTTTACGGTGCGCTCCAAGCCAAAACGCAGGTAGCAATACTGAACAAGCTGCTGCGTTCCCTTTTTCTTGAGCAAGCCATTGATAAACGGCATCTCCGGTGGCAGGTGATCGTTGAAGATCACGCGGCCGACGGTGGTTTGCAAAAATTGATTATTCAGCGTCACCGGCTCAGTGTGCGTGACGTCCTGATCGTCATACGCCGTGGTCATCTCCATCACTTCGCCGCTGTAGCGCAAGCGCATTGGCGTCAACAGCTCTACTTCGCCCATTTCCAGCGCGAGAATGACTTCCTCGACGCTGCCAAACGCGCGCCCTTCGCCCTTGGCGCCTGGCTTCGACTTGGTCAGGTAATAAATTCCGAGAACCATGTCCTGCGTCGGTACAGCCAGCGGCCCGCCATTCGCGGGAGAAAGAATGTTGTTCGAGCTGAGCATGAGCACGGATGCTTCGACCTGCGCTTCCGGCGAAAGCGGAATGTGCACGGCCATTTGGTCGCCATCAAAGTCCGCATTGAACGCGGTGCACACCAGCGGATGGATGCGAATCGCCTTACCTTCCACCAACACTGGCTCGAATGCTTGAATGCCCAAGCGGTGTAGCGTTGGAGCGCGGTTCAGCAGCACCGGATGCTCGCGAATCACTTCTTCCAAAATGTCCCAAACGATCGATTCCTGTTGCTCGACGAGCTCTTTGGCCTGCTTGATCGTTGTGCAATGGCCAGCCGCTTCGAGCCGGTGATAAATGAAGGGCTTGAAAAGCTCAAGCGCCATTTTCTTCGGCAAGCCGCACTGATGGAGCTTGAGTTCCGGTCCGACCACGATCACCGAGCGCCCGGAATAGTCGACACGTTTGCCAAGCAGATTCTGGCGGAAGCGTCCCTGTTTGCCCTTGAGCGTATCCGAAAGAGATTTCAGGGGCCGGTTGTTCGTCCCGCGCAGCACGCGCCCACGGCGTCCATTATCGAAAAGCGCGTCCACTGCCTCCTGCAGCATGCGCTTTTCGTTGCGTACGATAACGTCGGGAGCATGTAGTTCCATCAGCTTCTTCAGGCGGTTATTGCGGTTGATCACGCGCCGGTAAAGATCATTCAAATCCGAAGTCGCAAAACGTCCGCCGTCCAGCGGCACCAGCGGCCGCAACTCCGGCGGCAGCACGGGGACCACGTCCAAAATCATCCACTCCGGACGATTGCCGCTTTTGCGGAACGATTCCACCACTTTCAAGCGCTTGGCATACTTGATCCGCTTCTGCAAGCTCGGGTCCGTTTTCATTTTTTCGCGCAGCTCTTCCGAGAGTTTCTCGATGTCCACATGGCGCAGCAGTTCCTTGATCGCTTCCGCGCCCATGCCCGCGCGATATTTGCCCGCGAATTCCTTCTGGAGTTCCCGCTGTCTCTCGTCGAGCAGCAGGTCTTTCTCCTTGATTCCCGGCACATCGCCCGCGTCAATCACCACAAACGCCTCGAAGTAAAGCACGCGCTCGAGGTCGCGCATGGAAATATCCAGCAGGTAGCCGATGCGGCTAGGCAGACCTTTGAAGAACCACACGTGCGAGCACGGCGACGCCAGCTCGATGTGCCCCAGGCGCTCGCGGCGAACTTTGCTCAGCGTAACTTCCACGCCGCATTTGTCGCAAATGACCCCGCGATGCTTCATGCGCTTGTATTTGCCGCAGAGGCATTCCCAGTCCGTCACCGGACCGAAAATCTTGGCGCAGAACAAGCCGTCGCGCTCCGGCTTGAACGTGCGGTAGTTGATGGTCTCCGGCTTGGTTACTTCGCCATGCGACCACGAACGGATTTTTTCTGGACTCGCCAGGCTGATGCGAATCGAATCGAAATCCGCAATCTGACTCGCTCGATCATAAGGACTAGAACGATACAAGGGCTAACCTCCCGTCCCGGCGATAGCCAGGACAATGAATTTCGTTGTCATTCTCCCGTGCAAAAAGCTCGGGAGCGATTAATCGGCTGCTGCTGCCGCCTGCTCCAACTGCGGTTTTTGCCGCTTCATCAGTTCCACGTCCAGGCACAGCGACTGCAATTCGCGAACCAGCACATTGAACGATTCTGGCACGCCGGGTTCGATTCCCGGCTCGCCTTTAACGATGGCCTCGTAGATCTTCGCGCGGCCGTACACATCATCGGATTTCGCAGTGAGCAATTCCTGCAGAATATGGGCCGCGCCGTAGGCTTCGAGCGCCCACACTTCCATTTCTCCGAAGCGCTGGCCACCGAACTGCGCTTTTCCGCCGAGTGGTTGTTGCGTGATCAGCGAATACGGGCCGATGGATCGCGCGTGAATCTTGTCGTCCACTAAGTGCGACAGCTTGAGCATGTAGATGTAGCCGACGGTCACCGACTGCGCGAAGGCATCGCCGGTCATTCCATCGTACAGAGTGATTTTGCCGCTCTCCGGCAGCTTTGATGCTTCCAGCATGTGCCGGATGTCCTTCTCGCGAGCGCCGTCGAATACCGGCGTGGCCACGGGAATTCCTTCACGGAAATGCTGGCCGAGATCGATGATTTCTTCGTCGTCCAGGTCCTTGAGCGAATCCCAAACGGAAGTCTGTCCGAACGCGTCCTTAAACCATTTCCGAATCACTTCCGCGCGATTTTCTTCTTCGAGCAGCTTGGCAATTTGGCCGCCCAATTCCTTGGACGCCCAGCCCAAATGCGTTTCGAGAATTTGGCCTACGTTCATGCGCGAAGGAACACCCAGCGGATTGAGTACGATTTCCACTGGCGTACCGTCGGGAAGGTACGGCATGTCTTCCGGGGGCACGATGCGCGCAATCACGCCCTTGTTCCCGTGGCGTCCCGCCATTTTGTCACCGACGGAGAGCTTGCGCTTCATGGCGATGTACACTTTCACCAACTTGATCACGCCCGGCGGCAGCTCATCGCCCTTCTTCAGCTTTTCCTTGCGCTCTTCGGTGATCTTGCGCAACACATCGATCTGCCGCGAAGTCATTTCTTCTATCTCATCGATTTTCTCGATGAGCAGCGGGTCCTTGTCCGACAAACGCAAGCGCTTCAGGTTGCGCGTGGAGATTTTCTCCAGCATCTCGCGCGTGAGCTCTGTCCCTTTATTCAGCAAGCGCTTATTGGTGCGCTCGTCGTGCAAGTCGGCGACGAGCTTTTGGCCGCCCAGCAAACTGGTTAGCCTCTTCAGCCGCTCGTCAGTGAGAATTCGAATTTCGTCCGCAAGGTTTTTTTCCAGCTT
>DASYYQ010000084.1:0-19205 GCA_035933545.1 Candidatus Acidiferrales bacterium
GCAGCTCAAATCGGAAGCGAATTTTGATCGATTTGCGCCGCCTAGCGGCAAAAAGAAAGCAATGATTGTCGCCGGGAAGGCGTTCGAGATTCAATCGGGGACGAACGACATTGTGTACGTAAATTTAGGAAGCAAGCAGGGCGTGAACGTCGGGGATTATTTCCGGATCTTCCGCTATCAAAGCAACGACGGCGATATGCTTTACCAAACGCCGGACATGGCCACGAAGCTATACGGTTTTGGCGCCGCTCCGGACGATTTTTCCTGGAAGAAGCTACCGCGAGAAATCCTGGGCGAAGGAGTCGTGCTGCGAACCACGCCCAATTCATCGACCGTGTTGATCACCTATAGCCTGCGGCAGATCTATGAAGGGGATTATTGCGAACTTGAATAGGCGCTGGCGTTTGCAGCGTCAGCATCGCCACGGCCGTCGGACGGGAAGTCCGCTTCGGAAAAAACCTGCGCAGTAAACACTTCGATGCGCGTCTCCAAATCCTTCCACGCACCGGCGTCGAGGCCGGCCTTGTAACAGGTTTGCTCCAGGAAATACTCCCGGGACCAACTATATTTTGCGGCAACTTGCGGCAGCAGAATTCCGCGCCGCCCTTCGCGTGAAATAATCACTCCGTGAATCCCCGGCTGAACCTCATCGGCGGTCGCGCAATGCGGGCTTGAAAGAACCGAGATTTCGATTTCCAGTTCCTTGAGGTCGTCCACTTTGAGGCGCGGAAATCGAGGATCGGCAGTCGCGGCGGCTACAGCGCATTCGGCCACGACGGCGGCGAGCGATTCCAAAGTGGCGACGCATCCAATGCATCCACGTAGCCGTCCCCGGCGATGCAAAGTCACAAAAGCGCCGCCAACAGCAGCGGGATTTTCGAACACCACCGATATTTCCGGCCGCGCCCCGCCGGCGATTACAAATTCGACCGATTTTCTGGCGATGGTCAAGAGCGCGCGTTTTTCGTGGCTATGGAGTGGGAACATCTTGAGGGTTCTTTTTTTGGTTGAGAATCGCGGCAACGCTTTGACGCTGTTTGATTTTGATTCGGTCGTCTACCTGGTTCCAGAACATCAAGAAATAATGCACGGCGGAGACGATGGCGCTGATAACCACCAGCCACAGCAGAACCAACGCGAAGAGTTTGAAGCTAGCATGCGTGGCGGAAAAAATAACAATGCAGCCGGCGGCCACTTGCAAAAAGAGTTTGGTTTTCCCCAGCGGCGATGCGGGAATCACCAACCCTTCGGCGGAGGCAATATTGCGCAAGCCCATCACGATGAATTCGCGTCCGATGATGATTACCACCATCCACGCCGGAACCAAGCTGATCGCAACCAGGGAAATAAAAGCGGCGGAAATCAGCAGTTTATCGGCAATAGGATCAAGCAGAATCCCCAGCGTGGTAATTTCTGAGCGCTTGCGTGCGAAGTAACCGTCAGCGGCATCGGTGGCCGCAGCGGCCAGCAGGATCAAAACACCCCAAATCTCGAAATGCACCGATAAGCCCCAAAAATTCCAATTGGGCTCTCGCGTGAGCAAAACAACCACGAGCAAAGGCACGAAAAATATGCGAAGAATCGTCAGGCTGTTGGGAAGATTCATTTCGGCCTCGGCCCGTACGGCCCCGTCGCCGGACATCAACGGGAGATGAAACCACTATAGGACCGCGGCGCGGCAGAGTCAATCCAGCGAAGGAGACTCAGTAACGTTATAACTCACTGCGCCTGATACTGAAACTCGAGGCGTCCAGCCAGTAAGAGAACTCAACTGACCAGAGCTTCGGAGCTTTGCCGCCGACACGCCGTTGCGTATGGCATAATCCAACAATGCCCGCCAAGAGCGAGTCTCATCGGCTTGACCGTCGGTCGTGGGTCAGCGCCGCAATCGATGTTCTTTGTTCCGCGGGACTGCAAGCCATTCGTGTGGAAGCGCTGGCCAAGAAGCTGGACATCAGCAAGGGCAGCTTCTACTGGCATTTCAAAAATCGAGAAGACCTTCTCGAAGCGATACTAGAGGAATGGCAGACTCGCCAGAGCGATTGGAACGCAGGCGGCGGATTGCAGAATCCGGTTGAGCGGTGGACGAAGCTTTTCGACATCTTCGCGAAACCAGGGTACGCGCGTCTCGAACTGGCTGTGTCCGCCTGGGCGAGGCAGAATGAGAACGTAGCGAGGCGGGTTGCTGATGCGGATCACAAACGCGTCGAATATCTCTCCTCGATTTTTCGCGAAATTGGCTTTTCCCACTCGCAAGCGGCGGAATGGGCAAACGCAGTATTTTTTTTATATCTCGGTTGGATGGATCGCACCATGCGCGATCCCGAAGGGCAACAACCCTATCCGCCGCTTGCCGAACTGCTCTCCCGTTTCGTCCTCGCCGCCTCCGCTCTGGCGAGCCAGGAAGCTTTGCAGCAAACCAAGCGCTAAGGAGTTATAATAGTTCCATAAGATGCAGGTCACGAAAACCGAAACCGCGGGCCTCTCCTCACACGAATGAAATCTCCCTCTCTTTTGGATAATGCGGAGCGCGTTTTGCTGGTCGGCGTCGGGTTAAAGCGTCTGGGCAGCAAAACACATCTTGGCGGCGCCTCTGCCCAGCAATCTCTCGCTGAGCTTGACGAACTTGCGCACAGCGCTGGCGCGCGCGTGGTGGCCAGCCGCTTGCAAATGCGCGACAAGCTGGATTCGGCGACAGTGGTTGGCCGCGGCGTTCTTTCCGAGTTGAAGAATGAGGCTATGCGCCTGAATGCCGGACTGATTATATTTGACCGCAATCTTTCACCTTCGCAGCATCGCAACCTTGAACGCGAAGTCGATTGCCGCGTGGTCGACCGCACGCAACTGATTCTCGACATTTTTGCGCGGCATGCGCAGACTCGCGAAGGCCAGCTTCAGGTAGAACTCGCGCAATTGAATTATTTGCTGCCGCGGCTTGCGGGAACCTCGCGTGAACTGTCACGACTGGGCGGCGGCATCGGAACGCGCGGGCCTGGCGAGCAGAAACTCGAAACGGATCGCCGGCGCATCCGCGACCGCATTCGCAAAATCGAGCACTCCATCGAAGTGGTGCGCCGCCAGCGCGCTTTGCGGCGCCGCGCGAGGCAAGGCGTTCCGCTTGGCACCGTGGCGCTGGTCGGCTACACCAATGCGGGCAAATCGACTTTATTCAACGCGCTTACTCGCGCCGAGGTGCTCACTTCGCCGAAAATGTTCGCGACTCTCGATCCAACGATTCGCTCTTTGCGATTGCCTTCGCGCCGGCGCGTGCTGCTTTCCGACACGGTGGGTTTCATACGCGATTTGCCGCCGGGTTTGATCGCCGCTTTTCGCGCCACTTTGGAAGAGGTGCAGGAAGCTGCGCTGATTTTGCAGGTCACCGACATCTCGAACCCGCTTCATGCCGAACAAGACGCCGAAGTGGAGAAAGTTCTCGAGAGCTTGGGCGTGGCGGACCGCCGCCGCTTGCGCGTGTTCAACAAAATAGACCGCCTCCAACCGGAAGAGCTCGACGCTTTGCGCCAGTCCAGCCCGCGCCATTCTGATTACGGCGAAAATTCGCGTGAGAACATTTTCGTTTCCGCGCAAACTCGCGATGGCCTCGAGGAACTGATTGTCCGCATTGACCAGGCTATGCCCATTGATCCAATCGTCGAACGCGAGTTGACTTTGCCCATGGCCAATGGCCGGGAGCTGGCCATGATTTATGCCTGCGGACGCGTGTTGAATTCGGAAGTTACCGACGGCCAGATCCATTTGCAGGCGCAATTGCCTGAGTCGTTGGCCATGCGTTTGGAGGCGTTCGGCGTTCACACCGTCGGCTAAATCCTACAGAAAACGTGCCTGCAACCGCTGTTTGCATAAAAATTCCTGACCCCGCGGTATTTACGATTTGGTTTTTATGTGCCTTGAATTTGTGCAAATTGCGCGCGGGTGCATACGTGCTTAGTGCGCTCCCTGCGAAATCTTCTATCTGACCCGATCTCCGGATATCGACTGTCGTTTCAATTACTTACATTGAGTCAACGCACGCGAGTTTCTAACTCAGAGCTTCCTGAGATGATCGCGACTACTTTTTCCATAGGCTATTTTCCACAGCAATTTCCACAGTGTGGCGAGGGGCTTCCGCCGCGCAGAATCGACCATTCTGCGCGAGATATTGAATGCTTACGGGCGCTAAGGAGGCAAGACGCTGCGAGTCCTAGCGAAATGCAAGTCGAAGCTGACTAATATTCAAAAGGTAATATGCGGCATCGGATTTTGCAGCCTAGGCGGAGATGAGAAACAGCGGATCGCCGAGCTTTCCAGTGTAGTGCGGACGATATCGCTTGGTATTGTAGAGCTTGGCGACGTCGACAGTGCGCGGGCCGAGCGCGGGGTCGGGCAGCGGCGCATGCGCGTAGCGGCCTTCGCGCACGGCCGCCATGCGGCCGAACACATTGCCTCCAACCAAATCCAGCGCAAGATTAGCGAATGTTGTGGCCACCACCTGATCCACGGCATCCGGATCGCCGCTGCGCAAATCATAGGTCATATCGCTCATCATCGTCTCTTCGCCTGTGCGCTGACGAAGAATCTCCGCCAGCGCGTGACCAATGTCCACCTTCTTGCGGTGACCGTACGCGTCGGCTTCGCCATAATCTTCGACCGTCTTCCCGCTCCACACCGCGCCTTCCGAGGCGATCACGAATGAGTAGTTGCTGGGATTATTACGCTTGTCCTCAAGCAGCAATTTGGTCAGCAAATCGAGGTCGAAAGGATATTCAGGAATCAGGCAGCGCGCGGAAGAGACGTAGGCGGTGTACAGCGCAGTGAAGCCCGCATCGCGGCCAAAGATTCGGAAGACGCCGATGCGCTCGTGAGAGCCCAGCGTGGTTCGCTGCCGCGTCACCAGATCCTTCGCGCGAGTGATTGCCGTCGAAAAACCCACGCAATATTCCGTTCCTCTTACGTCGTTGTCCATTGTTTTTGGAATCGCAATCACCGGGAATCCTTTGCCGTGCAGGGTCGTAGCATAGCCCAGAGTGTCATCACCACCGATGACGAATAGGCAGCCGATGCCCAGGCGTTCGAGATTCCGCAGCACCATCGGCGTGAAATCAAAAGTTTTGCCATCACTTGAGAGCTTGCTCAATTCTGACTGAAGCATGTGCTTTGGCAGGTCATCTTTTTTGATGCGCAAGGGATTGGTTCGCGACGTGTGCAGGACGGTGCCACCGCTGCGGTCGATGGCCCGCGTGTTTTCGCGATTGAGCGGCCGGACATAGCGCGAGTCGATCTCCTGCGAGGGATCGAAGTGCGTCAGGCCCTCCCAACCGCGGCGAATCCCAAGCACAGAGCGGCCCATCTCGCTTGAGCGATAAACTATCGATTTGATTACCGAGTTCAACCCGGGGACATCGCCGCCTCCCGTGAGAACTGCGAACTTGTCGGTGTCACGCATGAATATCTCGTCCGTCCCGTAACCGTAATTCGCAAAACATGGTCAACTCACGCCTCCATAGAGAAGCAGTCCGCGCAGTGGAGCAGCGGAGCATGCGTCGGAGAAGCAATACGATAGCGGAGCCTCGCACTCAATTTCAATGCTGAAAAACCCTGAGTTTCGCTTGCCCACTTTGATCTCCAGTCAACTTGCGAGGTGCACACGTCGCTTCTTACCTACAGCCTTCCCTCCATGCAATTCCGCCCGATTGCCAGACACGACCTTCACCAGTACGATTCGTGAAGACGATTTGTGCGTATCAGCTATCGCCTGAGGAAATCTGACTCGTCCGCAGCGTAGCAATGTCAGCAATCATTTCGTTTCTTTTTTTCTGCTGTGTCCGCTGTTCCGCTACATCTAAGAGGAGGTGAGATTCTTCAGGAGGCCTAAATGAAAACTCGCAAGCTGGGCCGCAGCGGCCCTTCGGTTTCTACCGAAGGACTCGGCTGCATGGGCATGTCCGAATTCTATGGCGCACGCGACGACCAGGAATCCATCGCCACGATTCATCGCGCGCTCGAGCTCGGGGTTGATTTCCTCGATACCGCCGACGTCTACGGCCCCTATAAAAATGAAGAACTGGTGGGACGCGCCATCCGCGGCCGCCGCGACCATGTGTTCCTCGCCACCAAATTTGGAATTCTCCGCGACCCGACCAATCCGGATATTCGCGGATTCAGCGGAACGCCTGAATACGTGCGCAAATCTTGCGAAGGCAGTCTGCGGCGCTTGGGCGTCGATACCATCGACCTTTATTACCAGCACCGCGTCGATCCCGACACGCCGATTGAAGAAACAGTCGGCGCCATGGCACAACTCGTGCGCGAGGGCAAAGTTCGCTACCTGGGGCTTTCCGAGCCTGGCCCTGACACGCTGCGGCGCGCCGCGAAAGTGCATCCCATCACCGCGCTGCAGAGTGAATATTCTCTGTGGACGCGCGACCCCGAAGATAAAATGCTGCCACTCTGCCGCGAATTGGGGATTGGCTTCGTGGCTTACAGCCCGCTTGGACGCGGCTTTCTTACTGGGCAAATCAAATCCTACGAAGATCTGCCCGCCGACGATTACCGCCGAAACTCACCGCGCTTTCAGGGCGAAAACTTCGCAAAAAATTTGGAACTGGTACGCCGCGTGGAGGAAATTGCCAAAGAAAAGAATTGCAAACCATCACAGCTCGCGCTTGCCTGGGTTCTCGCGCAGGGAGAAGACGTCGTCCCCATTCCCGGCACCAAACGCCGAAAATATCTTGAAGAAAACGTTGCCGCGCTCGACGTGGAATTGACGCCCGACGATTTGCGCCGCATCAACGAAGTCATTCCACAAGGCGCAGCCGCTGGCGCGCGCTATCCGGAGCACATGATGAAAGCCGTGGGGCGCTGACGCGGTACGATGGATGGCCGCAACCGCTACTGCTCGTAGTTCTCAACAATTTTAGCGGAACGCACTTTTGCCTTGTCGGGGTCCTCGCCAAATTCACGAAGCGCCCGGCGCTGCCGCAAGAGATCCCAGCACTGGTCGAGTTCCATTTTCAGTTTGGCCAAGCGCCCCCGGTCTTCCTCGTTGAGTTCACTTTGCCGGTGCAGGCGTTCCTCTTCTTTGACTAAGCGGTCAATGTGATTCAGCACTGGCTGATCTTTGGCATTATCAATGTCTGCTGTCATGGCATAGTCCTTTCACGTCGGCGGCGCGCTGGCACTGCTCGCTGAAGATCTCAGTTCCACAAAAAATTAGATGCGGCGCTCCGCCACAAGGAGCGAATCAATTCGCGCGTTCCAGATTTCAATGCATGCCCGAATCTTTTTCGACGGGGCGTTATGGAGCGTCAAGAAATTCGCCGTTGTTAAGCACGCGAAACGATCCCGGCGCGCAAGCGTTAAGCACTCTCTTCGGAGTGTCGATACCGTCATCCGCCAATTGAAAGGTTCCATGGTGAATCGCGACGCTGGTCTTCGCGGCCAAAATTTCATGCGCGCGAACAGCCTGTTCAGGCGCCATATGCACAGGAGACATGAACCAGCGCGGTTCGTACGCGCCAATAGGCAACAGCGCCAGGCGCGGCGCTCCGATTTTGTTCCTGATTTCCGCGAAGTGCTCGCCAAACGCGGTGTCTCCCGCAAAATATGCCACGCCCGCTTTGGATTCGATCATGTATCCACACCATAAGCTCACGTTTCGGTCGAAAATTCGCCGCGCGGAAAAATGCATAGCCGGAACGCAGTAAATCGTCACGTTTGCGAACGAAAATGCTTCGCCCCAATCGAGTTCATGAACCGGGCCGATATTTTCCGCACGGAGCAGTTGCGCCGCGCGCGCCGGAACAATGAAAGTAGTATCTGCGCGCGCCGCCAGCCGCCGCAGCGTTGGCAGGTCCATGTGATCGTAATGATTGTGGCTGATGAGCGCCACGTCTATGGGCGGCAGATCTTCCCAGCGCACTCCCGGATTTCTGCGCCGCCGAGGCCCTATCCACGAAAGAGGGCTGGCTCGGTCCGACCAGATCGGATCCGTTAAAATGTTGCAGCCCGCTTGCTGCAGCAGCACGGTCGAATGGTTTACCAGAGTGAGGCGCATCGCGTCGCCGTCCACGCGACGAGGCGGCACAGATGACTCGACGTCCGAAATGAAACGTGGCGACGGCTCGGGCCGGCTGCTCAGCTTCCATCGAAGAATGTCGCGCAGGCCGCGCGCCTGCGGTGCGTTTGGATTATAGAAGCGCTTCCCGTCAAAGTGCTTCGCAAAACTCACGTTGTTCGTGGATTCGAGCATCACTCAACATAAGCATACTTCCTGCAACAGTGTATCGCGTTAGCTCTTACCTCTTCTTGCCGCTAAAGCCCTAACCAGTGACAGAAGGCGTCGAAGCTCAAATGTCTAAGGGTGACGAGCAAACTTAGACACGGAAGGAATGGCCCAGGCGCGCCAGGTGGAGGGGTCGGTGAGCATCTCCATATAGACGCCGCCGAGGACTGGGCGAGCCTGAAAGCCCGCGGGCGTTGCGTCAACAGTCCAATACCAATCGCTCAGCGGCACGCGGATGGGAGTTTGTTGCACGAAGTTATACACTCCCGAGAACAACTGGATGAACGCGGGCTTCGAGGTGGCCAGCGCGGCGGACCAGGATTCCCAGTCGAGCTTGGAGAAGGCCGCGCGGTTGTCCAGGGGAAAACCAAATTCGGTGGCGCGGCTCTGATAATAACTCGTCTCCTGCTGCGCGAGGCTGGCGGGGAAAAGGTGGATTCCGAGGACGCGGTCCCAAACAAGATTATATTTCTGGCTCCAAGTGCCGGGACGGTCGAAGGCGAGGCGCGTGTGGCCCTGGTCCCCGGCCATTTGCACCCACTTGGCAGCGTACTGTTCGGCAATTTTGTGGAAGTTTGCGGCAACGGATGTTTTGCCCAGCATTCTTGCAAGCATCGAGTAGCCGCCGAGCGCTTCGATGGCTTTGAGCGAAAGATTGGCGTTGTGGCTGAGAAGGCCGGTGAAATCGTCGGTGCAAAGCTGGCCGCCAGGATCGAGTCCATTTAATTCCAGGTAAGCGGCCCATTTCGTAAGCAGCGGCCAGTAATGCGCTGCAAAATCGGCGCTGCCTTCGGCCTTGGCGATTCCGGCGATCATCAGGAGCATGTTGCCGGTTTCTTCGACGGGCATACTTTCCATTTGCGCAGGATTGCGGCCATTGTCCAGCGGATAAGTGCCGAGATCGTGCGGCGCGTAGGGATATGGCCACTGCGCGGAGTTGGCGTAATCGAGAAGCGGAATTAGCGAATCTTCCAGAAGATGTGGATTGACCAATAGAAGAAGCGGCGACTCGGGATAAATCACGTCGGCAGTTTGCGCGCAACCGCAGCTGGAAATTTCTTTCAGAAACATCAGCGGGTCGCCGTTGGCAGCAACCGCGAGAGTGTTGGCTGCGATGGCTTGCCGATAGCCGAGGGCTGAAACGTCGGCATAATGCTGGCCGCCGACGCGCGTAAGATCGGACATTAGTTTCTCGTCGAATTGCCGGCTGCGCGCGCTCAGCGAAACGTAATCACGCTCAGCGCTTTGCAGCAGATCGCCGATGGTCGCGCCGTTTCGCTGCCAAAAAGGCCGAAGCCGCTTGCCGAAATATTCGATCGGATAGATTTCGTCGTAGGCAAGTAGCAAGTGCCGCGAGACGGGCTGCGCGCCCACGGCACCGATGTGAAACGCGAACGCCATCACAGGCCAATGATCATTTGCAGCGCGCGGCATCTGCGAATCCACGGACGAGTTCAACTGGCCGCGCGAAATGAATTCGTGGATGGCGGCCCGTTGCGGCAGGACGGTATTTTGCGGCGATTCGTCGATTGGAGCGGCAGCGTACAGATAGCCCCAGTCAATGCGCACAAAATCTCCGGCGCGCCCGAGAATGGGCTGAGCAGACGTCCCCATACGCAGCGTACGAAGGCCTGGTGCGTTTTCGGTTTGCCAGGTGACCGCTTCATCGGGCGTGTTGACCACGAGTTCGGCAGTGTTGTCGAAATAAAGTTCGACCTGATGCTGTTTTCCATCGAGGGAGTGAACTTCCCAAGTGAGATAGGTGACCGGGCGGCTGAGGAGGTCGATTTGCTGCGGAAGGTCCGGTGTGAGAAAAGTGAGGCGGACGAGAATGTTTCCCGCATCGAAATCGTAAATGGTGCGTGTGGGGAAAACGTGGAGGATCAACTGCCGCGCGGGAGTTACGTCTCGCGGCTCGTCGCCCATGATGCGGTAGCTATGGCCATCGACGCGAATGAGGCTCTGCATGGTCATGCGCGAGCCGGTCCAGTGGCGCGTCGAGTCGTAGGTCAAGTGATCGGCGAACGACCAGATGCTGAAGTACGGATCAACCGTGACCAAAGGAACTGCAGGCGGGCGAAAAGCGGCGCCAAGCGATTGGCCTTGCGCAGGAATCGCAAGCATGAGAAGCACTAGGGCAAGCAATGTGCGTTTCATCGCGACTCAGTCTCCGGAATCAGTGCACTGATATGGTTGAACGCAAGCGAATGTCCTGCGAAGAAGCGCCCACCAAAATTTGATATTGGCCGGCATCCCCTTTCCAGCCATGAGTGGAAGTGTCGTAATGGGCGAAGGCGGAGCGAGGCAGTTCGAGCTGCACACGCTGCATCTGGCCGGGCTGGAGCGAGAGGCGGGCGAATTGCTTCAGTTCCTTCACCGGACGCGGCACGGGAGGATGATTTTCCGCAACGTAAATTTCGGCGACTTCTGCGCCGGCCCGTGAACCGCTATTTTTCACGTCGAAGGCGACGCGCTCGTTCGCGCCGTCCGGCGTCACCGTAAGGCCGTGGTAAGCGAAAGTGGTATAGGACAATCCGAAGCCGAAAGGAAAGAGCGGCTTGACTTTGGCGCGATCGAAATAGCGATAGCCGACAAAAATACCTTCGCGGTAGAAGGCTTTTCCATCTTCGCCGGGATAATTGTGGTCGGCTTCCGCATCGCCCCAGTGGCGTTCGAAAGTGGCTGGTAGCTTGCCGGAAGGATCGGCAGTTCCGAACAGAATCTCAGCGATGGCGCGGCCGCCTTCCTGGCCGGGATACCACGCTTCGAGCAAAGCGCCGATTTGATTGATCCAGCCGGTCATGTCGACTGCGCCGCCCGAATTGAGGACCACGATGGTGCGAGGATTGGCGCGCGCGACCGCTTCGATCAATTCGTCCTGACCAGGCGGCAAATCGAACGTGCGGTCAAAGCCTTCGCTTTCTGTTTTGGGGTCGAATCCAACGCAGACGACGGCGACATCGTCGTGCGCGGCGAGTGCCGCTTCGGTATGGAAATCAAATGTCGGGGCGCTCTTTTCGCCGGTAGCGGGTTCCGCGTTTTCAGAATGAGAGGCTGGTGCGCTCGAATTAGCGGCGTACTGAAACGGAATGTAATCGACGCGAATATTCGGTCCAGCAAAATCGACCAACCCTTCGAGAACGCTGGTAGCGCGAAAAGGAACGACATGGGAACTGCCGCCTCCGCCAGTCGCAGCGGTATTGGCATTGGGGCCGAAGACCGCGATGGAGTGAATGCGCGCGCTATCGAGAGGCAGCAGATGGTTGCGATTCTGCAAAAGCACGATTCCTTCGCGCGCGCCTTCGAGAGCCACGTCACTGGACGCGCCCGAGTATCGCGGCAGGCTGGAAGTTGTTTGCGGGCGATAAAAGAACCCCATAGATATGGCGGCGCGAAGAATGCGGCGCACTTTGTCGTTGATGAGCGCGATGGGAATTTGGCCACCCTGAATCGCGGGCAAGAGCGTTGCTTGATTCATGAAATCCGGATGCGGCATCTCGAGATCCAAGCCGCCGAGAGCAGCTTCGACGCCATTGTGAACCGCTCCCCAGTCGGACATCACCAAACCGCGAAAACCCCAGCGCTCTTTCAGAATATCGACGAGCAGAGATTTATTTTGGGATGCGAATTCACCATTGACGCGATTGTAGGCGGCCATCACCGCCCAGGCATGACCCTGCTGTACCGCAACCTTGAATGCGGGCAAATAAATTTCGTGCAACGCGCGCTCGCCGATCTCTTCGCTGATGGATTGGCGCTGATATTCCTGATTATTCGCGACGAAATGCTTCACCGTGGCGATCACGCCCTGCGATTGCACACCGCGAATAAATTCTACAGCCGTTTGGCCGACGAGATAGGGATCCTCGCCATAGAATTCGAAATTGCGGCCGCCAATCGCGACGCGCTGAATGTTGATGCCCGGGGCGAGCAAGAAATGCACACCACGCGCGCGTGCTTCGAGGCCCATGGCTTGGCCCATGCGGCGCGCCATCTGCCTGTCCCACGTGGCCGCCAGCGCAATTCCGGCGGGAAAAGCGGTGGACGGCTCGTCGTTGCGCAAGCCCATTGGGCCATCGGACATTTTCAGGGAAGGAATTCCGAGCCGGGGAATCGCGTGGGTATGAAATCCATCGGGAGTGCCGCCGAACAGTTCAATCTTTTCATCAAGCGTCATTTGACTGACGAGCGCGTTGACGCGGGCTTCCACGGCGGCCGGGGAAAGTGAGCTGGGCACAGTGGAATTACTTGCTTCTTGCGCGCGAATGTTTTTGCGCGGACTCGCAGCGATGACGACAAAAATTCCGGCGAGGCTGATTATGATTAGGGGTCCAGATAATCTTTTCATTTTAGGAATGCGATTCATGCATCAATCCCTACCGCAAGAGACTAAGTCCCAGCGAGGATTCGAGTCAATGAATGAAAAGCGGTAGAAATCATCCAGGTAGCGCACTTCTGTGCTAAAAATACCAGTCATCAAAATTGCGGTCGTTTACATACCTACAGCCGCGACCGCGCTGAGCAAACCACTCCTTCCATTGCTTGATAATTTGAATCTGGGCATCCTTCGGAGCTACCCACGCCGAATCCCGCGACATCCAAGTGCCAAAAAATTCAACCTTTCCTTTCGCATTCAAACCCAAGAAGTGGGTTTCGTCGGCGGTTGGGGGCGCTTTCGTTCTCGCTCTGAAATCGAGCCCGGTAAGTGACCGCAAAGCTCGGACGATCCAAACGGCCCGAGGATGTTCACCCGTCAGGTAGTGTCCACGTTTCGTGGCCTCTTGCGGATTGGTGTAAAAGAGATCGAAGCTATTCTTCGCAGATTGTGAGTTCAAAGTGGCGACGGCAGCGCGAATTTCAGCATCGGTGGCAATTGGTTTCCCGGACTGGGGAACAGCAAAGAAAAAGCTGAACGAAACGACCAAAGTAAGCATGGGGAGATTCATAACATGTCTCCCCAAATTGATGGACAGGCATACTGCCATGCTTTGATGTTTCGAACTTTCAGCTTACTGAACATCCCAGAATGATCCCTACTCGCCGGGGTGGTACGTGCGTTCGGTGTGGCCTTTGAGTTCCGCACGATAGAAATACACGGTGCGCAGGTCGCCCGTGGCGTAACGCTCCGCTTCGTCAATGAAGTGAGGCGATGATGGATCGCCACTTTCGCCGCCGGCGGTGACGGCTCTGGCGCGAATGGTTTTGCCGAAGTCCACCACCGCGACGAAACTGTTGCCGCTGGTGCCGTACCATTTTTTCGTATTTGGATAAGGACGCGCGCCAAAGGATGCGAGCGAACCCCACAAGGCGGAAGTGAATTCGACGGGAATACTCGGCTTCGAATCGTCGAAGTGCGGAACGATGTCGTCATCGAGGCGCTGGAAGCGATTGATTTTCCCCCAGGGAGTTTTCCACGCGCCAAAATCCGCGGTGAGGCGGTCAGAGGCGGTTGCGAGAGATTTCAGCAACTGCTCGGGCGGGACTTTGCTAGCCACGTAATCGTAGATTGGGATGCCGACGGCGCGCGCGTCGCGAAAATAGCGAAGCATGAGATCCGTGCCCCAGAAAACCGCGAGCGAAGTGGGAACGGAATCCACCCCCCAGCGGTAATTCCACGAGCGCAGAACGGCGATTTGGTCGGCGAGCTTTGCTTTCAACGGATCGGAAGCGGGAAGCTGATCGAACGCATTCATGAGTGCGGGCAGTGTTTTTGCAAACCAAGGAAGATAGCTGTCGAAGGCCACCGACGAAAGCAGAGTGTCGAGGGTGAGGTCTTTGTTCTTTTCGAGGACGAGGACGGCGTGAATGCCGCGCGCGGATTCGCCGCCGGTCTCGACGTAGACGGGATAATCGGATTTCTTGAGGCTGCCCGGACCGGCCGCGTTCCACGGCGCGTCGTTGGAATTGTAAATCCACCCGCTTTTGGGATTTAGCAGGTGCGGCGTTTCGTCGAGCGTCAAGAGGCCGTGCCAGTCCGTCACGGGATTGCTGCCGTCAACGGGCTTGTTCCAATCGAAGCGCGTGTCGCGGCGAGGAATGAAATCGCCATGGAAATAGGCAATATCGCCTTCATTGTCCGCAAAAATCGTGTTGTTCGAGGAATTGGTATGCAGTTGCATCGTTTTGCGAAATGAGGCGTAGTCCGTAGCCTTGGTGCGTGTGAAGTCCTGAATGAGGGCTTTGATGGGCTCTTGCATCAGGCGGATGGTGAGCCATTTTCCGTCCTGCTCGCCGATTACGGGCCCGTGTTGCGTATAGTAGGCGGTGAATGTTTTTTCGGCCATACCATTGTCGGTAATGTAGGGCACAGTGATTTTGCGCACGGTGACAGGGATTTCTTTCGCGCCGTATTTGTAATAGGAGCGGCCTCCCTTTTTCTCGATAGTCTCAAGATATTCGCTGATAGCGTTCACGCCGCTCGACGTGTGCATCCAGCCGATATGCGGATTGAAGCCCTGGTAGATAAAAAACTGGCCCCAGGTCACAGCGCCGTAGGCATCGAGGCCCTGGTCGCTGGTCATTTGCAGCTCGGAGCGAAAATAAAATGAGGTGTGCGGGTTGATGAGCAGTAGCGCGTGATGATCCTCAGAGTCCGAAGGGGCGATGGCGACGCCGTTTGAGCCGGAGGGCTCGGCGGCGATTGACTCATCACCGTCATCCGCTGATTCGGCGGCGGGCAGAGGTTCGTGACCGTAAAAGGCCGCAAGCTGATTGAGGTTGACGCGCTCAATGTCGCCGCCGATGCTGCCTTCGGTAAAGCTAAGGGCCATCCACGGCTCGAATTTTGTGATGACGCGCGGCTTTACCTCGGGATGTTTGTAGAGGTAGTAGTTCAAACCGTCGGCGAAGGCGTTCATCAGAGTTTTCAGCCATGTGGGGCTTTCGGCGTACTGCTTCTTCAACACGACCGGATCCATGAAAAGCTTCATGCGCAAGTCGCGATAAATTTGGGACTGGCCTTCGGCCTCCGCGAGGCGGCCCATTGCGTTGATGTAGTTCGTCTCCACGCGATTGAAATCATCTTCAGCCTGGACGTATTCCATGCCAAAGACGGCGTCGGCATCGGTTTTGCCGTAGACGTGCGCGATGCCCCAATTGTCGCGGATGATGGTGACATCATGGGCTTCGCGTTGCCAGCGCGCGAGGTTCGGATTCTGCGCTGCGCGAACAGCAAACGGGAAAGATGCAACAATAAAGATGAGGACGAGCTTCTTCATAAGAGCCACCCTTAACGGCGCGTCTGCTGATGATGCAGGAGCGATAGATAAACGCGCGAATTAAACCTGCCGAGTGCGAATTAAGTTGCGAACCGAAACGTTACGCCGACGCGAATCCATTTTCAAGGGAAGGTTAGAGAAGAAACGCGCGTAGGTGCTGGTATTTCTAGCGTGGCATAAAAAAGTGGTAGGCCCGTGCGGGCTCGAACCGCAGACCTCTACCGTGTCAACCTACGCATGTTAACAGATACAACGAATTACAGCGTATAGAGGACCGTCTTCGAGGATGCGTGTTGGCTTTGCAGGTAGAAATCACAGGTAGGAATCGCCGGTTTTTTCACCTGTCAGTTCAAGAAGCAAGGCTTCACTGAGTGCCGTGAATTGTCCTCAGGGGATTAGGTAGATTTTTTAGCGCGCGCGAGGAACTCGGCAACGTTCTGGGCTTTCCACAGGAGAGCCGGGTGCAGGCGAATCCGTTCAACAATGCTAGCGTGGCCGGGGAAAAGAAGTTCTGGTAGGTAACGTCCTTGGGCCATGGCGGCCAAATAAGGTTCTTCGCGTTCGTGATCGAGCACGCTCGTGAGGAGCGGCCTTATCGCAGCGACCATCGTGGCGGTTTGAGGCCGGTCGTCGGCCCTTAGGAGAGGATAGAGTAGGCGAGTAATCTCCTTTGGATCTACGTCAGAGAGTCGCTCGACAGTGTAGCTTCGGAAATCACGATTCATGGTGCTCCCGAACAGCACGCTGAGCTTGAGGAGAATCTCGGGGTTGTGAGGCAGGCCAGACTGCGTGAAGCGTGATAGGTCGTACAGATCCCGGGGGTGACGCCGATCAATCATAGCTTTGATCTTTCCGGCGAACAATTCCTCGGTCGCCAGGACCAAAAAGGAAAACGGCGTGGACTCGGGGAGTGTCACTGCGGGAAGGACTGTAGGTGGGAGAGCACAGGCGCGCATGAGGAAGTTAATTTCCACCTGAATGCGGTCTTGGACACCGGAGTGGTTGACGTAGACGAGGTACCATTCTCGCAGAGCATAATCATCGACGCCATTCTGAAGCTTGTACCCCAGCCCTGTGGCGATCTGTTCGACGGCCTTCACTATGTCTAGACGGTCGGCCAACATTTCTGCTCGGCCGATCTGAGCGATGTAGTTTAGGTCGATGTCCACTGAAAGCCGTGCTAGACCTAGATAGAAAAGATTGAGCGCGGTGCCGCCCTTGAGAACTAGTTTTCCACGAAGGAAGGGATGTTTCTGGAATTCGTTGAGCAGTTCCCGAAGGCGAACAACTTTCTCGAGGTTGACGGCTTCGAACCCAGTTGCGGCGGCACTAGCGGGAAAACGCTCGGGATCGAAATTCATGTTTGTATGTGGGGTTCCGTCGACGGCGCGAAAGTTTCAGGTACCATCAATCTCCACGCGGGCACCCAGCGACTGCCCGGACGCTTTGTTCCTAGGTACGCAACGCCCGGAGGCAGGTGGTGCAGAAACCGTTCTCTCGGTTTTCCACGGAAGAAGAGTTTATCCTGATGGCGATCGAGAAGAAATCCGAGACGTGAGTATAACCATGGCCTGCGGAGGAGCTTCAAGTACTCCAAGGCTGCGTCAAAATCAAACGACGGAAACATGGCCAGCGATTTATCAAGTTCTTCGACTCCGCCACTGTACTCAAGCGATAGCAGGCAATCGACGAAGGAACGCTCACGCTCGGTCACCATTACATGATCGGAACCCACGGTGATTTGGAGGAGTTTGTGCTGTGAGGTGTTCAGAACTCGCGGGAGGGCAACTCGGTGGTAAGTGATTCCGTCGAAGACGACATCTTTGCGCGGACGCGCAGAAAAATAGTAAACCGTCTGGAAGACTTGGTTGGCGACCCCATGCCATTCGAGTGCGGAATGAAACGCGACGACGGCATCGTCGCGCAGAGCGTCCGGAACTCGGTAACGATCGAGTGGTGTAGACGCTAAGGTTCCCCTATAAACGCCGTTTGCAAGCTGTCGGACGCGACCTTGGCGCTTCAGCCGATGCAACATGTTCGTTAAGGAGCGGCTGCGTTCGTCCTTCGCATAGCGCTCGCGCGCCTCCTTAAGCGTGAAGAGAGGTGCAGATTGGGCGAACTGTGTAAACGGGACGTGCACATTCATCGAATTCTCACACATAACACAAAGAGCACACTATTAGTGTGCGTTTTTAATTCGTAATGAGAGAAGAACCTTCTTGCATTCTCATAAACATCGATTATAGCACATCTAAAGTGTGCGATATCAACTGCATATGAGAATGCAAGGCCTAGACCCGCTGGGAAACCTTCTGACTCCTGTATGTATTAGGTCAATTGGCCGATTTCAGCAGCTTGTCGAGCCATCCGAGCAGTTCCGCAGCAACTTCTTTGCGCACGGGTGCCTTGTAGTTTTCGCAGCCGGGGCTCATCAAAAGGCCGTCAACGAATATGCGGCATCGACCTTCGTTTTCGGGCTCCTTCAAGGCGAAGAAAATCGTGGTGTGCTCGGTCCGGCACAGGTAGACCCTGCGCTCTTTCCGATCTAAGAGCAGACGATGTGGGGGCATGGGGAATGGTCCCCGCGGTCCGTTTGCGAAGATCTCCTCAATGGCTCGCTGGTGGTTGCGCGGGAACACACCATAAAGGGTCGGATACTGAGTTTTGGGCAGATGTCGAGCAATGAGCGGATGCCGCAGGAAACGAATCCATTGGTGATGCGCCGTTGGTATGTGATCCCCGCCGTCGCAGTATCCAAATCGACGTGTTTTTGGCGAGTATCCGAACTCGACGAAACGTAAATCCCCTCGGTAGCCCAGCGCTTCCTCCAGCATCGGCGGCACGGGAATCGAAAGGGGCTTAACGCCTTTGATTGTGCTTGGAGAAATGGTGGCAATAGGGATCTCGCGGCCGTACTTCTTCATGGCCCACTTCTGTAGCCCTGCCTTTACCTGTGCGTTGAAAAATCTTTGCGCGTTCGATGTACGCAACCGTTGGCGCTGAATGCCCATACCCGATCCCCTGCCGGCTAACATAGGAGTACCCGGCCAATGCCGCAAGATGGCGAGCCGTTTTTTTTCAAAACTCGACGCTGTGTCCATGTGCTTCCTCACGTTCAACTTGAGAATGCGCGGATTCACGCGACTCCCGCTGCTCCTCATTCGCGTGTTCGTCGCTTCGATTCGCGGCGGGACTTGGCTCAAGTTCGAGTGCCGACGCCTTGGAAATTTCCCTGCCGAATGCCTCGATGAGCCTGTCGGCATCGTTAGTAAAGATTTGGGCGTCATCTCGTGCGCGTGAAATGGAGACGTACGCAAGCCGTGTGTTGACGAGATTTTCGTGCGCTGCCTCGGTATCGACATGCACCAGCACGCGGTCGGCAGTGAGTCCTTGGCTGCTGTGGCTTGTGACAGCGTAACCATAGTCCAAATGCGGGTGCTCGCTGATGGCGAGTTCAATCTCCCGTCCCGAGTCAAGGCGAAGTTTAAGATTACCCTGTGAATCGACGTGCTCGACATTTCCTAGCTCGCGATTGGCAATATGCTTGCCAGCGTAGGGAGCGGTGAACTGTACGCGGTCGCCTTCCGAAAAGTCGCGCGCATCTTGTTTGTACATGCTAACGCCGTGCAGCCGTCTCGGGTCGTAAGTAAGTTGCTCGCCATCCGATTTTTCCACCGTCAGAAGATTCTGGTCAGCGTCAATCTCGC
>DASYYQ010000104.1:0-4707 GCA_035933545.1 Candidatus Acidiferrales bacterium
TGCCTCGCCGTAAATTGTGGCAAACTATGGACGAAGACATGGGCCAACCCACGAACGCCCCGCTCAGCCCCTCGCGCTTTCTCCGTCCCCCGATTCGCTTTTGGAACATGGCTGCCATCGCCGCTATCCTGCTTTTCGCCATTGCCGCACCCTCCATCGGCGCCCGGCCCGTCCACTCGCTTCATCCCCTGTTTTCTCTAGCCACGAGCCACTCGCCTGTCCTGAGCGAAGCCGAAGGGCCATTAGCCACTGCTTTTTCTGCCTCTCATCGCCGCGCTGCTGCCAGGCAGTCTGCCGCGCGCCAAAACGCCGCCCATTTGCCTTTTCGCGTTCAGCCAAATGACGCCACCACCCGCGAAGGTTTCAATAACTTCTACAACATGGACTACGACGCGGCCATCGCCCTCTTCCGGCGCGAACGCGAACGTCATCCCGACGATCCCTTCGTCATCAATCACCTGCTCGCCGCGGTGCTCGCCAAGGAACTCAATCGCGAAGGCGCGCTCGACGCCACTCTGTACATGGGTAATAAATTCCTGTACCTCAAGGCGCCTCCGGTGGACCCAAAAGTCCGCGCGGAAATCGGCGAACTTTCGCAGCGCGCCCTCGATCTCGCCAATCACCAGCTGGAGGAAAATCCCAATAACGTGGACGCGCTCTTCGCCCGCGCCGTCGCTCGCGGTCTCGCCACCGTTTATTCCGCGGTCATCGAGAAGAAATGGCTTGGCGCATTGAAGCAGGGCCTCGGCGCGTATCATGACGATCAGCGCGTCCTCAAACTCGACCCGCATTACGACGACGCCAAACTCGTCGTCGGCACGTTTCAATACATCGTGGGCAGCCTCACCTGGTGGGAAAAGACCATCGCTTTCGTCGCGGACATGCGCGGCAGCAAGAAAAAAGGGCTGGCGTTACTCCGCCAGGCGGCCGATGGCGGCGGCGAAGAAAGCATCGACGCAGGCACCATTCTTGCCCTTTTTCTGGCGCGCGATAAACATTACGACGAGGCGCTGGACATTCTCCGTCGTGACTACGCCGACTTTCCGCACAATTTCATTTTTGGACTTTCCGTCGCCGATTTGCTCAACGCTTCTGGCCGGCACGAACGGGCCATCGCCGCCTATAGAAAACTGCTCGACCTCGGCCACGCTGGATTTTTTCCCGACGCGCGCGTCGAACGCGCCGCCTATTCTCTCGGCAGCGCACTGCGCGCCGAAAAAAATTACGCCGCTGCCGCCAATGCTTTTGATGACGCAGTGAATTATCCCCGCGCCAATCCCGGCATCGCCGCTCCCGCCGCGCTCAACGCCGGAGAAATGTACGACCTGCTCCATCAGCGCGAAAAAGCCGTCGCCTCCTACAAACGCGCCCTCGCCCTCGCGCCACCAAACTCCCCCACCGCCCACTCCGCCTCCCAATTCTTGAAGACTCCTTACTCCGCATCGTGACTTAAAAAGTTTGGGGGGCTCGCCCGCGCTGGCTGACGAGCTCTACTCCGGATATGGGAATGAAGCCCGGTATGCCTCTTGCTCACGTTCTGCAACTGGATTATGCTTCGCGCCGTGAATCCCAATGTTGTAAGCGAAGATGCTTCGATGACCGTCGAATACGCGCTCACGCGGGGCGAGATCCTGAGGTCCTTCGTGCCTGCATGGTCGCGTCTCCCAAGCTGCGAACGAAAATACTAATTTACGCCGCTGCGATCGCCATCTTCATGTATGTACTTCAATCGATGATGTCACAATCGTTCGGCGCCGAGACAATTATCATCGCCGTTTCGTGGGGCATAGGTTTTCTGGTCTTTGTCTGCTAGAGGCATTTGTTCGCGGCAAGACCTCGAAGCGCACACTTACAGTATCGATGCGTGGAATATCAACCCAAGTCGGTCGAGTTAGTGGCACTGTTCCTTGGGCAAAAGTGAGTGCAGTTTCGAGCGCACCGGAGTTCATCCTTATTCTTCGCACTAACGGCAACGCTTTCTTTGTGCCAACTCGCGCGTTTGAGGATCCGGACGCTAAGAATCGGTTCCTGAGTCAATGCCAAGAGTGGATGCAGGTTTGAGCTGAATCCTTTGCTTTTTCCGCCGGCGGTTATTCCAACGTCACGCTGATGTTCACGATTCCCGCGGGAGGCAGCAACGCAGCCGCTGGGCATCTCGGCTCGCAACCCATCCGCGGCGTCGTGCGCAAGACGAAATAATTTTGCGGAATGCAATCGCTCGTGTCGCGCTCAGGTCCCGTTCCGCGCAAGCGGAACTGGCCTGAGAGTCTCACTTCACTCCCTCGACGAGCCAAAGAGAATACGCGCGCGATTCACAGCGCTCATAACGCGGGTTCCTACATCCGAAGCATTTTCCGCACTCGGCTGCGCGTTCTAATGTCGGCTATTCGTACTTTTGCAGCTTCCAGAATTTACGGGCAGCGAGTTACGGCAGGTTCATATCTGCGGTAAACAAATCCAGCGCGCCGCGATTCAGCAACATGATTGGCGCGCCATTCGGACTCAGGCTATCGAGCGCGCAGCGGTCCGCTCCCTCGCGCAGAGCCGCAGAAAAATCGCCTACCTTCTCTATGCGCCCGCTGCGAACGTCGTAACGTGAAAGCGGCTCGCCTTTGCCCAGCAAATCCTGAAAGTACAAATAGCGGCTGTCCGGCGACCACACGCTGATGCCCAGAGCAGCCCCATGCGCAATTACGCTCCATTTCCTGTGCTCCACATCCCACAGCTTCATTTGCGTCTGATCCTCCGTCGTCGCGCTGATAAGTCGCCCATCGTAAGACCATCGCGACATCGCCAGCGCTTCGGACCCAGGGATTTCCGTGGCCTTGCGCGTCGCAAAATCAATAGTCACAAGCTTCCGTGTTTCCGCGATGCTCGCCGGCTCCTCCGACGCCACTAAACTCTTTCCGTCGCCCGACCAGTCCGCGTCCCGCAAATGCACGCCGCCCGGCAGCAGCGGTTCCACGCTCCCGCCACTGGCCGCCACCACATACGCATTCCCGCCGCCTTCCGGCAGCGCCGCGTCAAATACAATCCATTTTCCGTCCGGCGACCATCGCGGAAAACTCGCCGACATCTTTCCCGGAGTCAGCTCGATCCGCTCGCTCCCATCGATGCGGCTGCGGAACAGCGCGCGGCTTTGCGCATCCACGTAAGCCATCCATTTGTGGTCGCGGGAATAGCTGATCTGCCTCGCCTTCCCATCCACATCCGGCGGCAGGAGTTGTGCAGTTTTTGCGTCGAATTGCTCGATCTCCTCGCGCCACACGCCGTTGTAAAAGAAAATTTCCCGTCCATCGCGGCTCGGCGTTCCTCCCCATGGCGAATCCGGGCCAAAAGTCATCTGGAACGGTCCGCGTGAGCTGCGCCGCCACCACGAACCTTCCTCCCGCAGCGCCCACAAATTCGAACGGCCATTGTGATAGGCCGTGAAAATGTAATACCGGCCGTCCGCCGTCCACGAGCCGCAGCATTCATTCGTGCCGCCGTTCCATCCTGCGAGCAGCGGATGGAGGTTCCTTCCGTCGCGCGAAATCTCCCACAGCGAAGTCCGTCCGCCGCTGAGGAGCCCGCCTATGGTGAAGCGCAGCTTGGCGCCGTCCGGCGACCATGTCAGCCACGCGGCGTTCTCGGGCAATGTAGCCAGTTTGCGCGCGCCGCTTCCGTCGGCATTCACCATCCACAGCGTGTCTCCGTTGGAATAGGCAATCTCCTTTCCGTCCGGCGAATACGCCGCCGTCGTCGCGCGGATATCCCCCAAACGCGCCGCCGCACCGCTCTCTTCGGGCACCGACCATAGCTCCGGCTCATCATTTCGTGACGCAAATCTGCCCACCAGCAGCACCGCCGCGCGCACCGAAAAATCCATTGGCATCGCGCTGCGCTCGGGAAAATCAATCACTCGTTCTTCGCCGCCATTCACCGGGACTTGCATCAAGTCCCAGTGCCCGCCGTTGCGTTCTATGTAATAAACATGCGCACCGTCAGTCACCGGCCTCACCGGAGTGTCTATGCGCCCACTGGTTGTAATTTGCTCGACCCGCGTCACGCGCGGGGGCGGCAGCGGCATATTCCACCACAGCGCAAACGTTCCAAGTGCGGCAATTGCCGTAACAGCAGGCCATCCCCACCGTGACATCTTGGCGGTCACCGCCAAATGTGCCTCAGGCAGGGCTGCGGCGACTGGCGCTGCTGTCGCGACACCGTTTGGCGATGTCGCGGCAAGCTCTATTCGTGTCGCGTCGCCTGCTTCCCTTGTCGCGTCAAACCGCCCCGCACCGTTCCCGTTCCCCGCCACTTCTTCCACCGGCGCGATGAACCGGTAGCCCCGCCGCGGAATCGTCTCCAGAAAACGTGGATTCTCCGATTGGTCGTCCAGCGCCACGCGCAACTTCTTAATGGCTGTGTTCAACCCGTCCTCATAACAAACGAAAGTGCCCGCCGGCCACAACCTCTCCCCCAGCTCCTGCCGCGTCGCAACCTCTCCGCGGCGCTCCAGCAGAATGACCAGCAAGCGAAACGGCTGGTCCGAAAGTTTCACTTTTATGCCATTTTTGTGCAATTCCCCTGCACTGAGGTCGCATTGGTAGGCGCCGAATCGAAGGATGCGTCGGAGCGGACTGGGTTCGCTCATAATGGTTCGGCCTGAGAAATTATATCCGCTGATTATAACATCATTGTCAATCGAACCATGCAGGCGTTCAGCGA
>DASYYQ010000120.1:0-18184 GCA_035933545.1 Candidatus Acidiferrales bacterium
GGCATGCACGTTTCGGCGGTACACGCCCAGAACAGCGCGACCACCCAGCCGATGATTGTCCAGCCGAGAAACAAATTCACCAGGAAGATGCCCGCGGCATTGCGCTTGTTATGGCCAATGATCGCCGGCAAGAAGTACATCAGCGTGGCTAACGCGAAAAAGAGCATGGCGGCATCTCCTCAACTGCGCTCAGGCGCAGCCCTGCTTACCTCAATTATATGTTACGCGCAAGAGCCTCAAAATGTTCCAGGGCCGTTTTTGCCAACGTCTATTTCTCGACTTTAGCGAGCAGCTGCACGAATTTTTCCTGGCGGGCTTGCTGATCCAGGCCGTCGTTCGCTTCGGCGAGTTGCGTCTGATTCATGGAACAGAATTTCGGGCCGCACATGGAGCAGAACTTCGCGTCCTTGTAAAAATCGTCAGGCAAAGTTTCATCGTGCATGGCGCGCGCGGTTTCCGGATCGAGCGAAAGCTCGAATTGCTTGTTCCAGTCAAAAAGAAAGCGCGCATAGCTCAGCGCGTCGTCGCGGTCACGCGCTCCGGGACGGTGCCGGGCCACATCGGCGGCGTGCGCGGCAATTTTGTATGCAATCACGCCCTGGCGGACGTCATCGGCGTTGGGTAAGCCGAGATGCTCTTTGGGCGTGACGTAGCAAAGCATCGAGGCGCCATGCCAGCCAATCATCGCCGCGCCAATCGCGCTGGTGATGTGGTCGTAGCCGGGCGCGATATCGGTGACCAGCGGGCCTAGCGTGTAGAACGGGGCTTCGTAGCACAGCTCGTTTTCTTTTTTCACCTGCAATTCGATCTGGTCCATGGGAATGTGCCCGGGGCCTTCGATCATCACCTGCACATCGTGCTCCCAGGCTTGTTTTGTGAGTTCGCCGAGGACTTTCAGTTCGGCGAACTGCGCTTCGTCGCTGGCGTCGGCAATCGAGCCGGGGCGCAAGCCGTCGCCCAGAGAAAAGCTGACGTCGTGCTTCTTGAAAATTTTGCAAATTTTATCGAAATGCTCGTAGAGGAAATTTTCTTTTTTGTGATGGCTCATCCACACGGCCAGAAGCGAGCCGCCGCGGCTGACGATTCCGGTGATGCGGTTGCGCACCAGCGGCAGAAATTCGCGCAGCACGCCCGCGTGTATGGTCATGTAGTCCACGCCCTGCTCGGCCTGCTCTTCGATGACCTCGAGCATCAGCTCGATGGACAAATCTTCGGTGCGGCGCACGCGCGAGAGAGCTTCGTAAATCGGCACAGTGCCGATGGGAACAGGAGACGCGTCAATAATCGCTTTGCGGATTTTCGGGATCTCGCCGCCGGTGGATAGATCCATTGCAGTGTCCGCGCCGTAATGCACCGCGCGGTGCAATTTTTCCAGTTCTTCGCCGATGTTCGAAGTGGTAGCGGAATTCCCGATGTTAGCGTTGATTTTGCATTTGAACGCGACGCCAATCCCCATCGGCTCGAGATTTTTGTGATGAATGTTGGCGGGAATGATGGCGCGGCCACGTGCGACTTCGCCGCGAACGAGTTCCGGCGTGATTTTTTCGCGCCTCGCGACATATTCCATTTCCTCGGTGACGATTTCCAGCCGCGCATAGTGCATCTGCGAAACGTTTCGGTTGCCGTTCACGCCCGCAGACTGCAGCCGCTTCTCAATCCATGCATCTCTCAGCGCCATGATTTTTTCTCCCGCCGCAGCACGAGCGAGTATTCAATGTAAAAGTTCGTGAGCGTTCTTCGTTCGCCACTGCCAGACATTCCCCGATCATTATCGCATCGCGCCCGAGGCGCGGCAACCGATAGCGGCTATATTGAAGCTGGCTGCTTGCATTTGCCGAAACTAAGGGCCGGAATTTTTCAATTTGGATCGCTCAGGTTCGTTCGGGCACAAGATGGCGTTGATTTCACAACCCACCAGAAGGGCTATTCCGGCCATATACATCCAGAGCATGAGGAGGATCATCGCGGCGAGATTGCCATAGGTGGCGCTGTAGTTGGCGGATTTCGAGACGTAGAAACGAAGCCCAATCGAGATTAGCGCGATGAGGGTGGCGGCAACCACATTGCCGGGCGAAATGAAACGGAATTCGAGGTTTACGTCGGGCCCAAACCTGTAGGTCACGGCAAGAGCAAGTAGCAGCGCGGCAGCAATGATGATCCAGCGGAGCGTCGCGAAAAAGGCGAGCAACGGATGGCTCCATCCAATGAGCGAAGCCATCCACGATTGAACTACTCCTCCGAAGATCACCAGCGAGAGTGATCCGATGGCCAGCACAACAAAGAACACCATCAGCAGGAGCGCGGTCCCGCGCGCTTTCCAGAAGGGTCTCTGATCCTTTACGTCGTAGACCACGTCAAGTTGGTCCATTATCGCATAGGTGCCGGTGGATGCTGACCACAGCGTAAAGAGCAGCCCAAAGGTTAGCAGGCCTCCCGAGGCTTCAGACGTGACGTACCGGACAGTTGCCTCGAAAAAGTTTGCGGACTGCTGTGGCAGAACCTGGTGGAGAAGATCCAGTATGGCCTCCTGCAGGTGGGGGATGGGGAGGGATGGAAGCAGTGACAGGACAAAGATCATCGCCGGAAAAACTGCGAGCACAAAGAAGTATGCAAGCACAGCCGCACCGTCGAATACGCGGTCGTCCTGAATTTCGCGCCACAAAACTGATGCGAAATGCATCAGCCGGGCGTGAGGAGGAGTGCTCGTTGTGGGAAGCTCCTTTCCAGGCGCGTTCCGCAGCGCCAATCCGCGTCTTTCTTCCTTCTTTTCGATGCTATCTGAAAATGGATACCTTTATCGAGGCTGAGGCAAGGAATGGCGACTGCGCCATTCGTCTGCGGTGATTTCCCAGATTTCTGAAGGAAGGCGCCCACTGACATAGTCGCGTTCTTCGGCCGCGACCACGCGCATGCCCTGCTTTTCCGAAATGCGACGCGAGGCGGCATTGGCAATCGCTTTCGGCACCCGTAGCACGGGGAACTTCAGTACGTTGAACCAATAATCCGTCACCGCGTCGCACGCTTCGGTCATCAGGCCGCGACCTTGGTAAGGCGGGCTCATCCAGAAGCCGCGATTTTCTTTTTCGCCCTTGATCAAGCTGATAAAGCCGATCAATTGTTTCGGCGCGGTCTTCCGACGCAGCGTCCAGTGCCACGCCTCACCGCGCGCGATGGCCGGCAGGGCCATATCGCGGACGTATTGCAATGCGCCATCGGGTGGATACGGCCAGGGAATCGCGTTGCGCAGGTAACGCACAATTTCCCAGTGGGGGAAAAGAATTTGAATCTGCCCGGCGTCAGCAAGCTCGAGAGGACGCAACAGAAGACGCTGCGTTTCGAGCGCCGAAATTATGGCAGAAGATTCGCGCCTAGCTGTGCTGGCGGAAACTTCTGGAGATTTGGCTTTCATTTTGCCGCCGCTTGCGTTCCCGTGCCGCACAATGCTTCGATCAACTTTTCAGGCTGGTTCACCGGCGGGAAGCATGATGTGCCCACGCAGACGAAGGCTTGCGCAACGCTGGCGTCGAGATGCGGGATGGTTTCTTTCAGCGCGGGCGCATTCGCGCCAGCGGTTTTGGGCGTGACGCGCAGGACAGCTTTGCCAAAGCGATAAACGGAATTCGCGGCCGCTTCGAGCGCTGTTGCGAGCGCATCTCCTGAAGGGCCGGTAATCACTACTTGCATCGCGTGGCGCGAATGCAGCGCTGCGGCCAGCCCATAGGTCGCCGCGAACATTCCATATTGCGGAGCGATTCCAGCAAACGCTTCGAGAGTGCGCTGCGCCCAATCGCGATAGAGCGCGTCTCCGGTGAAAGCATAAATGCGCTCGAGAACGATTGCGGCTGCGGAATTCGTTCCGGGAGTCGGCGAATCCTGGAACGGTTTGCGGCGCACATCGAGCCCGCCCATCGGCGGGGCATCGGAAGCGCGGTCGAAAAATCCGCCGTTTTGCGCATCGCCATACTTCTCGATAACGATGCGCAGAGTTCGATCGGCAATCTCGAAATATTTGCGGTCGAGCGTAGTTTCGTAGGCATCGAGCAGCGCTGCGGACATGAAAATCTGGTCGTCGAGCATTCCGCCAATTTTCTCTCCGCCAACGCGATGCCGGAATCCGGTCGCTTCGTCCCAGGCCTCCGAGAGAATGAGATCAATCGTCTTCAGCGCAAATTTCCGGCAATCGTCGCGGCTGAGCGCCCGCGCCGCTTCGAAGAACGCCGAGGCAAACATCGCGTTCCAACTGACGTAAATCGTGCGATCCACGGCCGGAGTCTGTCGCTGCACCCTGGCCGCGAGCATTTTGCCTTTGGCGCGCGCGATGAGCAGTGTCGCGTCGGCGGCGCTCATGCCATTTTGCCTGGCAATTTCCTCGACGCTCGAGGCTACCCACAAAACATTTTTCGAAGGATTGTGATGCATCTCGCCAACCGGCCCAACGTCGTAATATTCCTCCATGACGCGCGCTTCGTCCGGCGTGAGCGCGACGCGAAGCTCGTCTTGAGTCCACGTGAAATAATCGCCATCGTCGTCGAGCGAAATGTCCGCATCTTGGCTGGCGAAGAATCCGCCTTGTTGCGCGTCGCTCAGCGTGTCGAATACCCAGGAAATAATTCCCTCGGCGGTTTCGCGATAAAGTTTTCCCGCGCCTGACTCTTCCGTTTCGCGCGTGCCGGGCATGTTCGCGACTTGGAACGCGTGCAGATAATTTTTCAGCAGCTCGGAATTGTCGTAAGACATCTTTTCGAAGTGAGGCACGCACCATCGCTCGTCCACGGAATAGCGGTGAAAACCTCCAGCGAGCTGGTCATAAACGCCACCCAGCGCCATTTTGGTGAGCGTGCGGCTGGCAATATAAAACATGTGTGAATCGCGCGCCGGCTGAGCAAGTTCGAGGAGCAAATCGATCGCCGCAGTGTGCGGGAATTTCGGCGCGTGGCCAAAGCCGCCATTTCGCGCGTCAAAGCGCTCAAGCATCGAGCCAATCATTTTGTCGATGATTTTCGGCTCAAATGTCCCGCGCGCGCCGGCGAAAAGCTCGGCATTACGCACGGCATCTTCCAGAGCAACTGCTGAACCGTCAACCTCGCCGCGCTTCGAGCGAAACGCTTCCGCGGCGGCGACCAGAATTCGCTTGAACCCAGGCCGGCCCATAGCGTCTTCCGGCGGGAAATAGGTCCCACCGAAGAACGGTTTTCCGTCGGGCGTCAGGAAGGCCGTCAGCGGCCAGCCGCCCTGTCCGGCGATGGCGCTCACCGCAGCCTGATACCGCGAATCGACGTCGGGACGCTCATCGCGGTCCACTTTCACTGCGACATAGAACTGATTGATCAGCGCGGCGATCTCCGGATTTTCGTAACTTTCGCGGTCAATCACGTGGCACCAGTGGCACCACACCGCACCGATATCCAGCAGAATCGGTTTCGATTCCGCGCGCGCTTTGGCGAACGCCGCCTCGCCCCACTCGTGCCAGTCCACTGGCTGATGCGCAGCGGAGCGCAAGTAAGGGCTTGCGGAATTTTTGAGGCGGTTTGTCGCGCTATGGCTCACGAAGCTTCCTTCCTGGAAATTAACGTCAGCAGAAAAATATTCGGCGGATGGCTTGCCGGAAAAAAAACAAAATCACTGAATCGGATTATTGTAACCCGCGTCGCGCGGATCGATTGGCCGGCGTCCGGCAAAACCCTCATCCTGGCGGTGGTAGAAACGAATACGATCCTCGCCAACACGCCAGCAAAAATAAACATCCTCATCATTCAGACGCGCCGGAAAATCCAGCAGTCCCACGTCCAGATCTTTCACCACGCAGCCGGTCGAGTGAATTTTCTCCACCGCTTTTGCGATGGAACTCTCCAATTGATTTTGCTCCAGCCGCTGCTGGCCGGCCTCCTGGTAATCGAAGCGCATTCCGCCGGAGAGTTGAATTTGGGTGGCGAGCTCAGTCATCTTTTCATTGATAGCTTTCGCGCGACGGCGCGCATCCATGGCTTCGAGCAGCACTGGCTCGATTTCAGCGCGAGTGCGCTCGGCCTCCGTCAGATTGAAAGTCCTTTGTTCGTCCTCTTCCATGGTGGATAGCTCTTCATCCGCCAATATAAACCATCGTGCGCGATGGCGGAACAAAATCCGGATCGTTGATACGGTGCCCGGCTTCTTTGGCCATAACCACACGACGAATCTCATTTTCGACATCGCTATCGCTCGCGCTGCCGCGAAGAAACGGCTTGAGATCGTGGTCCTCTTTGCTGAAAAGGCAGGTGCGCAATTTTCCGTCAGCGGTCAGGCGAATGCGCGAACAGAATCCACAGAACGGCTGCGTCACCGGCGCAATCAAGCCAATTTCGCCGCACCCGTCGGCAAATCTGAATTTCCGAGCGGTCTCGCTGCGTTCGTGCGCCACCGGCACAAGAGGCCATTTCGCTTCGATGCGTCGCTTCACCTCCGCTGCCGGAACCATCAGCTCGCGAGTCCACGCGCGGTCAGCGTCGAGCGGCATAAATTCGATGAAGCGCATAATCAAATCGCGTTCGCGCGCAAATTCGGCGAAGCGCTCGACCTCATCGTCATTGATTCCGCGCACCAGCACCGCGTTCACTTTCACCGGGCGCAGCGGAGAAGATTGCGCCGTATCAATTCCGGCCATCACGCGATCAAAAGAACGTGTGCGCGTGATTTTTTCGAACTTCGCGCGTTCCAAAGAATCCAAACTGATGTTGATGCGGTTCAATCCGGCGGCCACGAGTTTGTCGCAGCGTTCGGCAAGTGACTGCCCGTTCGTCGTGAGCGACAGGTCCGGCACGCTCATGGCACGCAACGCGGAGATGAATTCCTCGACGCCCGGGCGCACCAGCGGCTCGCCTCCCGTAACGCGCACTTTGCGAATGCCCATGTGCACCAAAATTCGCGCGAGCCGCTCGAGTTCCTCCCATGAGAGCAGCTTGTGCTCGGCCACATGGTTTTCCGGATTTGCAGAGCGGCAGTACACGCAGCGAAAATTGCAGCGGTCAGTCACCGAAATGCGCAGGTCGGTTATCGGCCGGCCGAAATTGTCCGTTAATTTGGTGGCTTCTTGCAACGCAACGCCCCTTAGCCAGCGCGCCCATGTTGGGGCGCGCGGATCGAGATACTTTGCAAAATAAAAATACCCGAAATCCGTCTTTGGATTCGGGCAGCAAAGCCGGCCACAATCGCGGCGGCTTTTCTCCTTTCCAAACGCGGGAGGCGCGGGAGTTTGCTCCCGAGCCCTGAACGTGCCACCGCGTCAGCAGCCGCACGTTTCCGGAATTTAAGGACCGGATCGTTCTTGTGCCATGGGTTTGCTCTCCCGAAGGCCGCAAGAATCGGAGATCAACTTTATTTTACGCCGATTACAGCACTGTAGGCAATCACGCGAGGCGCGCGCAGTGGCTATGCGAAGCGAATAAGCAAAGCTGCCAAAATAGCGGAATTCAATGAAGGATGGTTTGTTGCATGAGCTCTAACGCATCGTTGGTGGTGATGAGCCGCGCGTCGCGACCGGCGAGTTCATTTAGGTTTTTTTCACCTTCTTTTGCGTCGAGCGTTTCAATGGCGTCAGTCACCAGCGCCACGCGGCGTGCACGCTCGAGGAGCCCTTTGGCGGCGAGTTGCACGCAGAATTCCGTTACTACGCCGAACATGATGAATTCGCAATCAGCAGGGAACTGGCGCAGCAATTTTTCCGTCGCGGAATTGTCAAACACATCGAGCGTCTGTTTTTCGAGGATTATTTGCTGAAAATCAAACGCATTCGAGGGGATTTTCGCGTCCGGAGAATTTTCGATGGCCAGAGTTTTTTTCAGCTTCAATTCCGGGACGATTTGCGCGCCCGGCGTTCCGCGCACACAGTGCGGAGGAAAGCGGCTGAATTCGGGATCGTCCGCCGCGTGCTGGTCCGTGCTGGAAACAATAAAAATTCCGTTCGCAGCGGCGGCGTTGACCAGACGCAGCATGTTCGGAATGCGTTTCTCCGCGCCGGGAACGTAAAGCTTGCCTCCCGGCAGCATAAAATCGGCCTGGGTGTCCACTTCCCAGAGCGCCACGCCGGATTTGTATTGCGCTTGTCGCGACACAGCCATCTCCGCTACCTATTTTATCGTTTATGCGCGCGACAAGCGAATTTGCAGCGGCGAGCCCGAGAGTAAATCTTGAAGTCTTAGAAAGTTCAGCTTTGGCTGCGGATGCGCCGGCGAACTTTTTGCAACAGGGCGCGCAGCGCTTTGGTGTGGCGTACCGGATAGGGCCGCACGTGGCCGAGCGAGAGCAATCTCGGCGGAAGCCGCTTCAAAGATTCCGCGCAACGCTCGCGCGCAGCCTCGAGCGGTTCCGGAGAAGCAATTCGTTTGCCGTTTCGCATCACCGGAACAAGCAGTGGTTCGCCGTCGGCGCATGTTTCTTCGGCAAGCGCGATCGTGTCCGCTTTCCATTTCCCGCGCGCATCTGCAAAACGAAAAACCTGCTTGCGGCCTGGATATGTGGCTTTCGCCTCGCTGAATTTCGCCGCTTCGCGTGTTTTTCCGCCGCGTTCAAGCTCCACCAATTTGTAAATGGTGCTCAGGTTTGGCGTATCCGTTGGCGCGACCAGCGCACTTCCCACGCCGAAGGCGTCAATTTTCGCGCCGCGCCGCAGCAGTTCGGAAATTTTCTTCTCGTTCAAATCACCGGACGCAAAAATTTGAACGTCATTCCATCCCGCTCGATCGAGTTGGCTGCGCACCCATCGGCTGTCTGCTGCCATGTCGCCGCTGTCGAGCCGGACGCCGGCCGGCTTGCGCCCCGAAGCGATGATCTTGTGCAGCGCCGCTCGCGGGTCGTAGGTATCTAAAAGCAGCGTGGCGCGCTCGGGAAACACATCGAGGAAACGCGCGAACGCGTGCGATTCATTTTCGAAAGCCATGATCCAGGAATGGGCCTGCGTGCCATACGCCGGAATTCCAAACATTTCTCCAGCGATAACATTCGAAGTACCCGCGCACCCGGCGATCCACGACGCGCGCGCCGCAAAAATTCCCGCTTCGGAGCCATGCGCGCGCCGTGCTCCGAACTCAACCACCTCCCTGCCGCCTGCCGCGCTAACAATCCTCGCCGCGCGACTGGCTATCATGGTCTGAAAATTGATGGATGAGAGAACGCGCGTCTCCAAAAGCTGCCCCTCGATGATCGGCGCGGTCACGCGAACGAGCGGTTCATCCGCAAAGACCACCGAGCCTTCCGGAATGGCCCACACATCGCCGGTAAATCTGAGCCGCAATAGAAAATCGAAAAATTCGCGGCGCACGTAACGAAAGACGGGCTGGCGCTTCAGAAAATCAATGTCGCTCTGCGAAAACGAGAAATTCTCGAGGAATTCAAGCGCTTGCTCGAGTCCGGCGGCCACCAGGTAATTGCGCTCGCGAGGAAGCCGGCGAACAAACAGCTCAAAAGTTGCACGCGCATCAAAGCCGTTCTGAAAATAGCCAGCCGCCATGGTCAATTCGTAGAGATCGGTGAAGAGACCGGAGGCTTCTCGACTTTGTAGCGGGCTCACGAGCTTGCTTTCAGCCGCGAGAACGGATGCGGCGAACGGGAAATTTCATCAGGGATGTGCCTATGAGGAAGGAATATTACATCGGGTATGCAAGTTCGAGCAGGAAAATAGAGAATCGCAGAGAGAGCCCCGGCGCCACAACTGGCGGATGAATCGCTCACGCCGGGGCCTCGCTGCAAAACTCTGGGCTTCCGAAGCCTACTTAAGAGCTGCGTCTTTGAATGCCTTGGCGGCGCGCAGACGGACAACCGTCTTTGCCTTGATTTTGATGGGCTCGCCGGTGGCCGGATTGCGTCCCATGCGTGCTTTGCGGTGCGCCTTCACTGCGCGCCCGATACCCGGAATGACGAATTTCCCGGAACTCTTGCACTCTTTCACTGCCAGATTGAACAGTTCATCGAAGAAGGCCGAAACCTGCTTCTTTGACACTGGCTTGTCTTTGGTGCTCACCTTTTCGGTCAGGTGGGCAATGATTTTTGACTTGCTCATCGGGGTTGCCATCGTATTGCTCTCTCCTCTTTCAAAAGAATTTGCTGGGCTCCCTGGCGGGAGGTCGGGGGCACTATAGCTGCACAAAACGGGGAACGCAAGCGAAAACGATTAAAAACCCGCTAAAAATCGATGTTTTTTGCTTATCCTGAGGAAAAAAACTCTATTTCAGGCCCTTTTATGGGCTTAGAGCTGCGCCAAATTGGAATAGAACGCGGCAATGGACCTGATTCCACCGAAATAATTTTCAAGCAAAATGTGCTCGTCTGGAGCATGAGCGTTCTCATCGGGCAGGCCAAATCCAATCAGCACGCAAGGCACTTTGAACGTGTCGTGCATTTGCGTGACGAACGGAATCGACCCTCCTTCGCGAATAAACACCGCCCTCTTGCCGAATCCCTGCTGCAGCGCCTGAATCGCCCTTTGAAAAATTGGATGCTCGAATGGCGCCACCCACGGCTTGCCTGTGCTCAGAGTTTCGAACTTGCAACGAACCGTCTTGGGCAGCAGCTTGCGGACGTACCGCTCCACTTGCTTTGCTATTTTTGCCGGATCCTGATTGGGGACTAGCCGCGTCGAAATCTTCGCGAACGCTTTTGAAGGAATCACCGTCTTCGAGCCTTCGCCTGTGTATCCGCCCCAGATTCCGTTTAGCTCGAGCGTTGGCCGGCACCACAGCCGCTCGACAGTCGTAAATCCATTTTCGCCGCAAAGGGCGGGCGCGCCCACCGTTTTGCGGAATTCTGATTCTTTCCACGGCAGGGAATTGAGCGCCTTACGCTCCTTGGCGGAGACGCTTGCAACATCTTCGTAAAACCCCGGCACCGTCACGCGGAAATTCTTGTCGTGCAGCTTGGCAATCATCTCCGCCAAAATGGTGATGGGATTCGGAACGGCGCCGCCAAACACGCCGGAATGCAAATCCTGCGCTGCGGCAATCAATTCGACTTGATAATAGTTCAGCCCGCGCAGGCCGTAAGTCACCGAAGGGACGCCGGGCGCTAGCATTGAGGTGTCGGACACCACCAGCGCATCCGCTTTCAGCCTCTCTTTGTGGTTTACGACGAAGTCCCACAAGTTCACACTGCCCACCTCTTCTTCTCCTTCGATGATCACCTTTATGTTAATCGGCAGCTTGCCCAGAGTTGTCTTTAACGCCTCGAATGCCTTCAAGTGGATGTGAACTTGCCCTTTGTCGTCGGCCGTTCCGCGGCCATACAATTTCCCGTCGCGCACCGCCGGCTCAAAAGCCGGTGAAGTCCACAGTTCCAGCGGCTCGGCCGGCTGCACATCATAATGGCCATAAAAAAGAACCGTCGGCTTACCCGGCTGTCCGAGCGACTCCGCCAGAACCAACGGATGCATTTTCGTGGGAACAACTTCAACCTTCGCAAAACCCGCCTGACGCAATCGCTCAGCTACCCATTGCGCGGCGCGCTCGATGTCCTGCTTGTGCTCGCTCTTTGTGCTGACGCTGGGAATGCGCAAAAATTCCTTCAGCTCGTTCAGATTTCCATCCCGGTGATTCTCGATGTAGTCGAGAAAATTCATCCGTTCGTGGCCATCCTCTCTGCGCAAGGATGATTCGCTGGGTATCTGTGCCCACTTCACGCCAAGCGAGAACAGGCATTGTACGAATCCCGAACAGTTGCAGCAAGCGGAAAGAAACATTTGATTCATTTGACTCGGCTCGCCGAATGGGTGCAGGATAGCCGCATCATGCCTTCTACTGACGTAGACAAGCGCCGCAGTTCGCGCATCTTCCAGCGCCTTAATGTGCAGGTTCGCGGCGTCGATTCTGACGGGCGCAGGTTCCGCGAATCGTGCCAGACCATCGTGGTGAACGCGCACGGCGGCCTGATTTACTTGAATGAAAGCATCGAGCTCGGCGGCCAGGTGCAGATCACCAATCCCGTCACCGATGAAGAGCAAGAGTGCCGCGTCGTATATCTGGGAGATGTTTCGGACAAGGGCCAGCGCGTCGGCTTGGAATTCCTCTCCCCTTCGCCGCATTTTTGGGGAATGGAGTTTGCCGAGCCGGACGTGTCCCGGAAGTCGCCGACCGGTTCTGCGCGCAAGCCTCCTTCGCGCTAGCGGTCCCGTCTCGTGCTTATGCAACCTACTAACAAATTCAGTACAGGGCGAAGATTGAACTGCCCGCCTCTTTTTTGTATGCTGCCTCCGAAAAGATCCCTGGGAGTAGAGTAGAAAATGGTTTGTCCATCCTGCAAAGGAGAAGATTGTGTACGTTCCCGTCGCCACGGGTTTGTCGACCGAGTAGTCAGCTTTGCAGCCCTGCGCCCTTGGCGATGTATGAAATGCAGGCGGCGTTTTTATGCCCGTAAAGTTGCTCTGGACTTCATGCGTAACGCGCATTGTCGTAAATGTGGCAACCTCGAGCTTCGATACCTCGGCAAGAATTGGGTAGGAGAAGGCAAGCTGCGACTGCTACTCCGAATGCCGGGTGCTCGCGCCTATCGCTGCGATGACTGCCGGCTGAATTTCCATTCCTTGAGAACGCTTTATAATCCACGAGTACGAGAAGCGCAGACTGCCGCAGACCGCCTAGCTAGCGAATAAACTCGCGCGGCGGCTTCCCTGTCCTTGCTGACGACGAGTGGCTCCTCTCGCCGCTAGCTTTCTGGCTCAGGCGCGGTTGGCTGAATTGCAGGAGCGTGTTGCCGGCGGAGTTGCACTCCCTTGACGATTACGTAAAGCACGGGAATGAAGAGCAGGTTGAGCGAAGTTGCAAAAATCATTCCGCCGAAAACGGTGGTACCCACAGAAGAGCGGCTAGCCGCGCCGGCTCCAGTAGCCAGCACTAGCGGCAGCACGCCAAGCAAAAAAGCAAAAGAGGTCATCAGAATGGGACGCAGCCGGATGCGCGCAGCTTCAATAGCCGCTTCATTGAGGCTCATGCCTTTTTCGCGGAGTTGCTCCGCGAATTCCACAATCAATATGGCATTCTTGCTTGCCAGGCCGATCAACATCACCAGTCCAATCTGGCAGTAGACGTCGTTGATGTTTCCACGCAACGATTGGAAGAGTAATGCGCCAAGCATGGCCATGGGAACGGCCATGATTACGATGAATGGCAGGGTGAAGCTTTCGTACTGCGCTGCCAGCGTGAGATACACAACCAGCAGCCCGAGTCCGAAAAGCGCGGCCGATTTGCTACCGGATTGTATTTCTTCCAGCGACAATCCCGACCATTCGTAGGAAAAACCCCGAGGCAGCACTTTCGCTGCCAGCTTTTGCATCTCGCTGATGGCGTCGCCGGAGCTGCGTCCCGCCGCTGCTGAACCGTCAATCTCCGCTGAGCGGAATAAGTCGTAATGGGTGACGACCTGCGGGCTAGCCGTTTGCGTGATGCTGACTAAATTATCCAGCGAAACCATGTTGCCGGAATTCGAGCGCACGTAATAGCGATCGATATCATCCGGATGAGAGCGGTACTGCTCGGCGGCCTGTACGTAGACGCGATAGGAGCGATTGTTAAAGGTGAAGTTGTTGACATACACAGAGCCAAGATAAACCTGCAGAGCATCGGTAATCTGGCTCAGCGGAACATTCAAACTCTTCGCCTCCCCGCGATCAATGTTCACCACAAATTGCGGGTCATTGGCGGTAAAGCTGCTAAAGAGCCCCGTCAGATTGCTGCGGTCCTGATTGCCAGCCCGCACCAGCGCCTGCGTGCTCTCCTGCAGTTGCTGCAACGAGGCTGCGCCCTGATCTTCAACCTCGAATTGAAAACCGCCGAACTGCCCGAGTCCTTGGACTGCAGGAGGATTGAAAGGAACCACCGACGCGCCAGAGATGCTTGCGAAGGGCCCACGCAGACGATTCACTAATGTTAAGGCGCTGTGTGCCTCTCCCTTGCGGTCCGAAAATGGCTTCAGGTTTACGAACACCATTGCATAGTTTGACGCCGCCCCTGAGAAGCTGAAGCCCGCCACGGAAAAAATATCGGCTGTCTCTGGTTGTTTCCGCAGAATCGCTTCGATTTGATGGCAGATATTTGAAGTGTATTCCAGCGAAGCGCCCGGTGGCGCCTGCACCAGAATCATAATGTAGCCGTCGTCCTCGGCTGGGACGAAGCCACGCGGCACCATGTTAAAGACCCAATACGTCAGTCCCGCCAGGATGAGAAACAGCACGGCAGTCACAAATTTCCAGTTAAATAAGCGGTGCAATGTCGCGCGATAAACATTCGTTCCGCCAATCACCAGCCGGTTGAACGGAGCAAAAACTCGTTTGCCCAGGCCAGCCCCCCGTTGATGGCCGAGGAAAATCGCGGAGAGCGCCGGGGTCAGGGTCAGCGCGTTGAACGCCGATATGGCCACAGAAAACGCAATGGTCAGCGCAAATTGCCGGAAAAGAATACCTGTGGTTCCCGGGAAAAGGGCGACCGGCACGAAAACGGAGATCAAAACTAGCGAAGTCGCCACAACCGCGCCGGCCACTTCGCCCATCGCCACAGAAGCGGCGCGATGCGGCTCCGATAACCCTTCGCTGATGTGCCGCTGCACGTTTTCAATAACCACAATCGCGTCGTCCACTACCAAGCCGGTGGCCAGTGTGATGCCGAACATGGTCAGCGTGTTGATCGAGAATCCCAGCAGTTTCACGAAAATGAATGTCCCCACGAGCGACACAGGGATAGTTATGGCGGGAATAAAGGTGCTGCGCCAATCCTGCAGAAAAATGAAAATCACAGCGATCACCAGCACAATTGCTTCAATCAAGGTGATGATTACGTCGCGAATTCCTTCGCTTACCGCTGTGGTGGTGTCGAAGGCGATTCCGTATTTCAGACCCGCTGGAAAAGTGGGAGCGAGCTTCTCCAGTTCCTCCTTACCCATTTCGTCCACTTGCAAGGCATTGGCGTTTGGCAGTTGCTGAATGGCCAGGCCAATCGCTTCATGCCCGTTGATGAAGAGGTTGCTGCTGTAATCCTGCGCGCCGAGTTCCGCATAACCGACGTCTTTCACGCGCACCAGCGTTCCGTTCGCGCCCGTCTTCAAAATGATGTTGTCGAACTGCGCGGGATCCGTTAGCTGTCCCATCGCGCGCACGCTGATTTGGAACGCCTGTCCGGCAGGGGCGGGTGGCTGGCCGATTTGCCCGGCGGCGACTTGCACGTTTTGCTCCTGAAGCGCGGCTATAACATCCGTGGCGGTCAGTCGGCGCGCCGCCAGTTTCGCTGGGTCCAGCCACACGCGCATGGCATATTCGCGCTGCCCGAAAATCGTCACGTTCGCGACTCCTGGAACGCGCTTGATCGCGTCGCTGACGTACACGTCCACGTAGTTGCTGATAAACAGGCCGCTATACTTGTTGTTGTCGGAATAAAATGCCGCGGCGAAAACGAATCCCGATAGCCCTTTGGTTATGGTGATGCCGTTCGCATTGACCTGCGCTGGCAATAGTCCGGCAGCGGCTTGCACGCGATTTTGTACGTCCACGGCGGCCAGATCAGGGTCGCGCGAAACATCAAACGTCGCCGTAATCGTGCTGACGCCATTATTCCCGCTGGTCGATGTGAGATACTTCAGCCCTTCTACGCCATTGATGGAACGTTCCAACGGTATGGTGACTGCGGATTCGACCGTTTGCGCATCGGCGCCGTTGTAAGCGCTGGTTACGATTACTTGCGGCGGCGCAAGGTTGGGAAACTGCGCTATCGGCAGCGTGGGAATCGCTACAGCGCCGCCCAGCACAATGACCATCGCACACACCGTCGCGAATATCGGGCGCCGGATAAAAAAATCAACGAACACGTGGCCGCTCCGTTCGCTGCGAAGGGCAATTCAGGAATTTCGCGCGGTCTGCTCTCAATGGGGATATGCCTGCGCCGATTGGTTTTCAATGGTTTCTTTGACAGGCATGCCGTCAGCCAGGAATTGGAACCCGCCTACAATCAGGTGCTCTCCGGCCTTCAGCCCGCTCAGCACTACATAATTGTTGCCAATGAGGTCGCCCAGTTGGACTTGCTGCTGCCGCGCCACTGTGCCTTTTGGCCCGGCCTCTGCGAGGAAAACGAAAAACTGCCCGTTGATGCGTTGCGTCGCGAGCACGGGAATCTCCAGGCCCTTTGTAATGCGCCAGGTAATGCGCGCGTTGACCAGTTCCTCGTTGCGAAAGGTATTGTTGGGATTCGCAACCGGCGCTTTTGCCAGTACGGTCTGCGTTGCGTCGTCGACCTGCGGCGAAACAAAGTAGATCTTGCTGCGCGCAATCACTTTGCCCGAACTGTCCAACAGTTCCACGGGCTCCCCAGCGTGCAGCTCACTCGAATGATCCACTGGAACATATATATAAGCCTCCAGGCTTCCCGGCTGATCCACCGTTGTGAGCAGAGTGGTGTTCGTCACGCGATCGCCCACGTGCACCGGAATATCGCCAACAATTCCATCGGTCGGCGCTGTGACATTGTAATAATGCAGTTGCGCCTGTTGCTGCGTGACCTGCGCTTCCATGGCATTGAGTTGTGCCTGCGCCGCATCGTAGGCGGTCTTCGCATTGTCGAAATCCTGCTTGCTGACGATGCCCGCCTGATAAAGCTTCTGCTCTCGCTCGAACTGCAGCTTCGCATTGGCCAGGTTCGCCGCCTGCGCATTCCGCGCCGCAATTTGGCTCTGGACTGTGGCTTCCTGCACGCGCGGATCAATGGCCATCAGGGGCTGTCCGGCGTGAACATGTTCGCCAGAATGCGCGAATATTTGCGTGATCCAGCCCTCCACTTGCGGATTAATCGCCGCCGAACGCCGCGACTTCAGCGTGCTCAGATAAACGGATGTATCCGGAACGTTTTGCTCTTCAATCACTTCGGTTTTCACGGGAGTCGGCCCGAAATGCATCGGCGCCGCTGTAGGCTTGGCGCACCCGCTGATAATCAGCATCGCCGAGAGCGCGGTGCCGGCCGCCACAATTTGGCCAGCATGGATACGCTGACGGAAGAACATATATGTTAGGAATTTACGAGCCGCGTTCATCGAATGTCAGTTGCGTCCTGTCTGTCAGATAAAACGATTGAGTTTACGATAAGTTACCGCTCAGTTCCACACCCCACGCGTGCTTTCGTAAAAAATTAGACGCAGCCGCGGATTTCTTGGATTCAGAAGAGTGTCGGCGGCATTGCGTGCTCTGGCGTAGCATGCTTCTGTTTCGGAGGCTGTTAGATATGCGCGCGCTGCGGAATGAAAATTCAGTTTTGCGTACAACTATATGACTTATGGTATAGCCGCGACATCAGAGCACATTCTCTCCGAATAGTTAAGTTACGCATTTTCAGAGACATACGACAAGATTTACGCCTTTCGGGCATTTGGACCACAGAGTACCTACAGTCTGGCTGATTCCCGGGGGGCTGCGTCCGAAGTGGCCGCGTATAGATGAGCGATATGAAAATGCGGATGCTGGCTCGACCGATATTCGTATTTTTTTGTTGACAAGCGCTGCGTCTCGGAATATTACATGTCCCCATCAGTGGTGTGCAGGCGTTCGGGGTGAACGCTAAAGCGAAAAAATGAGAACCGGGAGGTCCTCCAAAATGTTCGTTTCCTCCAAGAATTCTGTGCGTGTGTCCGTTATCTTCGCGACTTTGCTGGCTGCAATTGCGTTGATGATTGCGCCGATGGCCGCGTGGGGCCAAGCGATGGTAAGCGGGTCAATCGGCGGCCTAGTAACCGATCCGACCGGCGCCGTAGTCCCGGGCGCAACTGTGACTATCACGGACACGGCCACCAAGGCTACGCAGACCGTAACATCCAATAAAACCGGCCACTTCTTGTTCCCGACACTAAAGCCCGGAACGTACGACGTCTCGATCACGAAGGCCGGCTTCGAGACGTTGCGGATTGCGGCCGTACCAGTGACCGTCAGCAAGGCGAGCACGCTGAACGAGACGCTCCAGGTTGGCGCCGCCTCGCAGACGGTGGAGGTCACCAGCAACGCTACCGCCGAGCTTCAGACCATGAACTCCACTATGGGGGAAACGCTCAGCAACAATTTGATGAATCTCCCCGCCATGAACCACGACGTCGCGTCGTTGTTGAATTATTCGGCTACAGCGGCGCCGAGTTTCCACGGGACGTACGGAGACGTCACCTCTGGATCCGTTGCGGGCTCCACGCCCGACCAGAACACCTTCGT
>DASYYQ010000166.1:0-28465 GCA_035933545.1 Candidatus Acidiferrales bacterium
AGGGAGGCGCCGGGGATGATGACGGGAGTGACGCCGGTCTGGGCGCAGGTCATGGCGGGCGGAAAGTGATTGACGACGGCATCAGGAATTTCGGCTTCGGATGCGGGAATGGGCGGCTTTTTGCCGTCGAGGCGCGCGGGATCAAAGCCGCCAAGGAGATCGGTGAGTCGCGGATTGGTGTCGCGCGGGCCTTCGGGCAGGTAAGGCTTTTCATCGGGGAGGGAGGCAAGCGGCGGAAGACCGAAGAGCACGTCTAGAAATTTTGCGAACGAGGCGTGATCGCCGGGATCGGAGATGATGCCGCCGGATTTAGCGTAGGGCGAAATCAAAAGCAACGGGACGCGCGGGCCGTCGCCGCAGGGATGCTTATCGGGACAGGGTTCGAACTGCGGAGGCGGGACGTGGTCGTAGAAACCTTCGGAATCGTCCCAGATGATGATGATGGCGGAATCATGCCAATAGGGGCTGCGCGCAACGGCGTTGACCACTTTGGCGACGAGCGATTCGGAAAGCTGCGAATCGGCGTAGCCCGGATGATCGTCGTCGCCGACGATGCCTAGAGCCGAAGGATTTGCAGGCACCCAGCCGAAGGGATTTTTCATGCCGCCTTTGATGAAGAAAACGCCCGCCGAGGGCAATTGGCGCTGGTTGATTGTGGCAAAGAAGTCGAGGAGATCGTGCTCGCCGCTCCAGAAGGAGGCGTTTTTGCGAATGTAGCCGAAATATTGCGGGGCGTTGTGGTGGGGAATGTAGGCGGGATGATCGTCGCCGTCCCCGTTGCCGAAGCCTTCCTGATACCACGCCCAGGGCACGGCTTGCTTATTGAGTTTGGATAGTTCGCTGACGTCGTCTTTAATGTCGTCGGAGTCTATTTTGGCGTCCGTCGCTTTGCGGCCGCTGAGAGAAAGCATAAGAGTGGCGTAGGTCTGGTCGAACTGGTGGGGTCTTTTCGCTTCGGACGGGCGCGCATAGGGGCCGAAGGCGGGGTCTGCGTCGTTGATCACGGGCTCACCGGGCCCAAAGACCGAGCGAGAGGTTTCATCGGGATGGCGGGCGGCTTGCGTCTGGCCGGTTTGTCCAGCAATCAGATCAATATTGCCGGGAGTCGAAGGGCCGTACATGGCCTGGAAAATGTGGTCGTAGAGAGCGAAGCGGTGCGCGTACGTCCAGAGGAAGGGAATTGTGGTGCAGTCCTCGTGGGCCATGGTCAGGATGCCCTTCTGCTGGTTGAGTTGCGCAGTGCCGTAGGGGTTTTGCTCCTCATAAGCAACAAAGCGATCCATGCGGCCGCCGTCGGATTTGGCGAGCAGGGCTTCGCGAGAATGATCGGCGTCCACGGAGTCGGCGGCTTTCAAAAGAAAAGGCGTGATCCACTGCTTGCCGATGGCGTCCCATTGACGGAAGCCGTGGTGGCGAGCCTCGGCAGTGGCGAGATTGTCGGCGCCGGGAAACGAACCGAAGTAAGAGTCGAAGGAGCGATTCTCCTGGTAAATGACGAAGATGTGTTTGATTTTGCGGCGCAGGAGTGCGGCGAGTTGGGCGCGAGAGACGGCGGGCGCGAGGGAGGAATGGGATTTTGAGGCGGTCGAGCGATGCTGAGAGACGGAGCGGTGCGTGGGCGGAGCAGTTTGCGCGAGGGAGGCTGGGATTAAAAGGAAAATAAGCGATGCCAAGCAGCAGAGGCGGCGGAAAAACGTGAAAGAGCGGGTCGATGTTTTGGCGATAGTTTTGGCCATGGCGCGCGCGAGTTTAGCGCGAATTGTGTACGGCGCGCCAGCAGCCAGGCGATTTGTTACAGAAATTAAATGCGAGAGGGTGATGTCCGCTCCTTCGCCAGTTGGAATTCGGAACAGAATTCCCTGGGGGCTCGTAGAAACCGCCAGGGCCTGACTCAGCCATTCACCTCTTCGATCGCAGTGCTGGCGGATGATCGCGCCGACCGGCGAGATTGGCGGACTTTTCAAATTCAGGAACTTCAGTTTGATTCAGTTCCTTCCATTTGTTGAGTTGCACGGTCAGTTCTCCGTTCAACATTTGGAAGACGTCGTACTCCTGCGGCGTCGGACCCGTATCGGAGCTATCTACGGCGTGCTGGAGAGTAATGAGTTTCACGCGAATTTTCACGGGATAGTTGTGGATGTCTTCGGGCGCTAAATCGTTTGGTTCATAGATTGCATTTTCGATATTCGCGGCTTTTTCGTCGAGGTTGCGGGCGGCAGCACTGGCTCCGGGCTGTTTCAGAATAGGGGCGAGACGCTGGCGCAACGCGTGAATCTGGTTTGCCGCGGTAATCAGATCGTTGAGCCGATTGCGAATTTGCATGACCAGGGCGAATTGACGCGCGAGATCGGCATCGCTGGTTCTAATCTCTGGATCCATCTTGAGAGTGAGAGGCTGAGTAAGGGTTTTTCCTTCGAGGGTCAGGCGCACGGTGTAATCGCCCGGAAGGGCGAGCGGCGCCTCCGCTGCGCCTCCCAGCGCCGGATGCGGTCCAGTGCTCAACTGAACGGGAGGCTGGTAGCGGAGATCCCAAACAAAGCGATCCATTCCTGCTTTCTTCGGCAGCACTTGCGGCGAACCGCCGAAGGAGGGCGTTCCTTCACTTGCCGCAGACTCCGGCGGGTTGTGACTGGTGAAGCGGCGAACCAGCTTCCCGTTACTGTCGAGGATTTCCATGGTCATGTCGCTGCCTGGAGCGGAGGCCAGATGGTAGTCAATCACAGCGCCGACGGGAGGATTTTTGCCGACAGGCCCGCCTCCTGCGAGCCCGAAACCGCCGCCACGGCGCACACGATAGGCGATTGCGGGTTTGAACAGGTACACGGCGGAATTTGCAACTTCGGGGTCGAACTGGCGAAGCGGCGTGATGTCATCGAGATTCCAGATGGCGCGACCGTGCGTGGCGACCACGAGATCGTCGCCATGGATGATGAGGTCACGCACAGAGCTGACGGGCAGGTTCAATTGCAACGATTGCCAATGAGCTCCACCATCGAACGAGACATAAATGCCATGTTCCGTGCCGGCGAAAAGCAGGCCGCGGCGCACTGGATCTTCCCGCACTGCACGCACAAACGAACCGGTCGGGATTCCTTCAGAAATGGAGGTCCAGGTCTTGCCGTAATCGGCGGTCTTCCACATGTACGGCTTCAGATCGCCATTTTTGTAACGATTGACGGCGAGGTACGCGGCTCCAACAACATGCGGCGAAGCTTCAATGAGGCTCACTTTGCTCCATGCAGGCAAATCCTTCGGCGTGATGTTCGCCCAATGCGCGCCGCCATCGCGAGTGAGCCAAACAAGCCCGTCATCCGTTCCAGCCCAGATGAGGCCCTTCTGCAGCGGCGATTCAACGACCGTATAAATCACGTCGTAATATTCGATGGTGGAGTTGTCGCCGGTAATCGGGCCGCCGGAGCGGCGCTGTTTGGACTTGTCGTTGCGAGTTAAATCCGGGCTGATGATTTTCCAAGTCTGGCCATCATCGGTCGATTTGAAGAGCACATTCCCTGCGTGATAAATGGTGTGGGGATCGAACGGAGAGATGGCGATTGGCTCGGTCCAATTAAAGCGGTACTTGGCGACATCGGCTCCCCAGCCATCGACTGAGGTGGGCCATTCGGAGATGTCCTGATCCTGCTCGGTGCGTTTGTCGAAGCGCTTGATATACGAAGTTTCCTTGTCGGTGGCGAAGACGATATCGGGGTCCGCCGGACTCGGAAAAATGTAAGCGCTCTCGCCGCCGCCGACCGGATAATAATCGGCGCCCGTGATGCCACCGTGGCGGGTGCGGGTGGCAATGGAAATTGTGGAATTGTCCTGCTGCGCGGCATAGACGCGGTAGTCAAAACGATTGTCGGCAGAGATGTGGTAGAACTGGCCGGTGGGCTGATTATAAATAGTGCTCCAGGTTTTGCCATAATTGTTGGAGATTGTGGCGCCGCCGTCGTTGCCAATAATCATGCGGGCTGAATTGTTGGGATCAATCCACAAAGCGTGGTTGTCGCCGTGGGGCACTGAGTTCATACGCTTGAATGCCTTGCCTGCGTCAGTGGAGCGAAAAACGCCCATGTCCTGAATGTAAATGGTGTTCGCGTTTTTCGGATCCGCCCACAAATGCGTGAAATACCAGGGGCGCTGGATGAGATCGTGTTCGCCGTTTACGAACTGCCAACTCTGCCCGCCGTCTTCTGAGCGATACAATCCCTTTTGCTCGCCGGTTGCTTCAACGAGAGCATAGACACGCTGCGGATTGGCGGCGGAAACGGCCACGCCGATTTTGCCGAGCAGCCCATGCGGCCATCCCGAGCCGCCGAGCTTTTGCCAAGTGTCGCCGCCATTGGTGGATTTGTACAGGCCATCATCCGGCAAGCCTCCGCTGGTGAGGCTCCAGGGAGTTCTCTGCACGGTCCACATCGCCGCATAGAGAATCTGTGGATTCGTGGGGTCGAAAATCAAGTCTGCGGCGCCGGTGATGTCGTTTTTATAGAGCACCTTGGTCCAGCTCTGGCCGCCATCGGTGGAACGGAAGACACCGCGCTCACTGTTGGGGCTGTAAACGTGCCCGAGCGCTGCCACGAAGATGCGGTTCGGATCCTGCGGGTCGACCAGAATTTTTCCGATATGCCGAGTGTCCGTGAGGCCGATGTGCTGCCAGCTCTTGCCGGCATCGGTTGACTTGTACATGCCATCGCCGTAGGAAATGTCGCCGCGCGGGCACGCCTCTCCGGTACCGACATAGACGATGTTTGGTTGCGAATAGGCGACGGCCACAGCGCCGATCGAAGACACGGGTTCTTTGTCCCACAAAGGCTCCCAGGTGAGGCCGGCATCGGTAGTCTTCCACACTCCGCCGCCGACGGAGCCCATGTAATACGTGAATGGGTCGTTGGGAATTCCCGTGACTGTTTCTACGCGACCGCCGCGGAAGGGGCCGATCAGGCGCCACTCCATGCCTCGGAAGAAATTTTGATCTTTTGCAGGAGATTGAGCGAAGCCTGTTGCACCTGCTGAGATGAGAATGATGACTGCCGCTACAAAGCCGAAGATGAGAGCGGATCTTTTTTGAATGGTCATAATGCGCCTCACAGAGTTTTTCATTCGCAGTGGAACCGACATTGAGTTTTCCATCGCGAGCCCGTTTCGGCGTAATTTGTAGCAAAGGCTATCCATTCAAGCAAGTTTCATATATTGAGGAACGGTATTGAGGGACGGCTTAGGCCCGCCGTCCAGGGAGCGCTCAGAGATCATCAGGAGATCTGGTCGTTTTGGATGCAAGCTGAGGGTATACTGTGGCGGCGCCGGGCGGGCAGTATCAGTAAGGATGACTCATCCCGGCGCAAACACAATCCTTCCACAGGAGGCGCCTAACATGCATATCGCCCGTTTTCTCGCGCGTCGCAGGTTGCCGCTGCTGCTCGCCGCAGCGCTGCTTGCCATTTGCACCGTGAATGCCGCCGCGCAATCGGAGGCTCAGTCGCAATATCCGGCGCTGCCCACCGAGTCTCCGGCACATTTCACGCCGCCGACGCCCAACCGGAGTTACACTGTCCGCACCGTGGAGATTCCCATGCGTGACGGCACCAAGCTCAACACCGTCATCATGATTCCCAAAGGCGCCACGCACGCCGGCATCGTGCTCGACCGCACTCCCTACAATGCCGACGGCCGCATCGCGTTTGCCGCACGTAGTCCGCTCCTGCAGGCGGGCTTCATCCTCGTCGACCAGGACGTGCGCGGCAAATACGGCTCCGAGGGCGATTACATCATGAACCGATACGTGCGTGGCCCGCTGAACCCGACGCCGGTGTCGGATGCGACCGACGCCTACGACACCATCGGCTGGCTATCTAAAAACATTCCCGAGTCCAACGGCCGTGTCGGCGTGATTGGGATCTCCTACGACGGCTACGAGGCTCTGATGGACCTGGTGCACCCCAACTCGGCGCTAAAAGCGGCGGTTCCCGAAAACCCGATGGTGGATGGCTGGCGCGGCGACGACTGGTTTCACTATGGAGCCTTCCGCGAACAGATGATGCCGTACATCTACCAGCAGGATTCCTCGCGCGCCAGCATCTACCGGTGGTCGCAGGACTATACCGACGACTACACGATGTGGCTGGACGCGGGCAATCCCAGCGTGATCGCCCAGGAATACAACATGGGACAGCTCGGATTTTGGAGAAAGATCGTCGAGCATCCCTCCTATGACGAGTTCTGGCAGGATCAGGCGGTAGACAAAATCCTGGCTAAGGAGCCGCTGAGGGTTCCGACCATGTTGGTTGCCGGGCAGTGGGATCAGGAGGACATCTACGGCGCGCTGGCTGTGTATCGCGCCCTCTACGCCGAGCCCGGCAATCGTGCCAACCTGTATCTGACCGTCGGCCCCTGGTACCACGGGCAGGAGGCGCGCAGCGGGACGAATCTGGGCGCGATCCAGTTCGGCTCGGATACCTCCGCCTATTTCACCAAGCACGTCCTGCTACCGTTTTTCAAACAACATCTGGAGAACGGCCCGGACGCCCACTTGGCGCACGTCTACGCTTTTGTCACCGGCACCAATGAATGGGAAGAGCTTTCGAGCTGGCCAGGCTGCGCGGGTGACTGCACGGTTCGCAACGAAGACCTCTATCTGCAGGCCGATCATGGGCTGGGATTTCATGCGCCCGAAGCGCAGAACGGCCCTGGCTATGACCAGTATGTTTCCGATCCGGCCAGCCCGGTACCGTACCGTCCGCGGCCGACGCCGCGTGCCGAGACTGCCACCTGGCCTGAGTGGCTGGTTGGGGATCAGCGGGAAGTTTCCGGTCGACCGGACGTTGAGGTATATGAGACGCCCGTGCTTACCGACGCGGTCCGCATCAGCGGCCGGCCGCTGGTTCATCTTGAAGCTTCAACCAGCGGCAGCGATTCCGACTGGGTGGTCAAACTGATTGATGTCTATCCCAACCAGGATGCCAACGAACCCGACATGAGTGGTTATGAGCTGTCGGTGGCGATGGACATTTTCCGTGGGCGCTACCGCACGAGCTGGTCGCATCCCGAGGCGCTCACGCCGAATGTCCCGCTGCTGTATACGTTTCACCTGCCGGCGGCCGATCACGTGTTCCTGCCCGGCCATCGCATCATGGTGCAGATCCAGTCGAGCTGGTTCCCGCTGTACGACCGGAATCCGCAGACCTTCGTGCCCAATATTTTTGACGCGAAACCTTCGGAGTACGTCGAGGCCACACAGCGCATCTATCACAGTCCGGCGCACGCCACCTATCTCGAATTGCCCATCGCGCAAAGCAAGTAGGGAGGCAGCCAGGATGGAAGGCAGGATGTTCTGCCGAGGAGCGCGGACAGTGTAGTTAAAGGGGCGCTTGTATAAACACTGTGCGACCCTCGGCCTCGCACGCGCAGCCTTGCGGAAGCGCAGCGATTCTACATCCGTCATTTTTGGGAAGACTGCCTGCGCATGGACTTCGTTTTGGAATCGATGATAGATTCCCTTCGGAGGCAGTCTCAATGAACCTTCTGGCGGCAATCAAACGCGAAGAGCGAAAGCTCGAAAAGCAGTTGGGCAGGTTGCAGCACCAGTTGGACGGAATGAGGGCTGCAGCACAAGCATTAGCGCGCTCGGCGAGTGAGGGACTGGATAGTACCAAGAGACGAGCCTTGTCGGCGGCGGCTAGAAAGAAGATTTCCAAAGCTGCCAAGAGGCGATGGGCCAAGGTTAAGGCCGGGGCGAAAAAAGCGGTCAGCTAGCAAGCTATTTGGGGGAACTCGCTCCTGCGCTCATCCTTTGCCGAATTCTCTCTGTTGGAGCCTTCGCACATTTCTCAATTTTCCCAGAATGGCCATGGGCCGCTCGCGCCACACACCGTCTTCTTCGTACTTCAATGTGTAGATGTGCAGAAGTTTCCAGCCCGTGCTGAGTAGCCGGTTGACTTCCTCTCGTCCGCGAGCTTCCAGATTATGTCCAGTGACTTCGGCGACATCGAGTTGCCACAGGGGCAACCCGTCGAGCAGACTGACCGGGATTTCAGTTCCCGCGGCCTTGCTGTGAATTTTGCGCTTGATCATAGCCCTCCAAGAAGTGCCGAGGGAGATCGGCCGATTCCGCACGCGATCAGCAATCCGTGAATCTCGATTCCGTTCATTCTGCACGCAACGCCTCGATCGGGTCCAGATAGGCAGCCTTGCGGGCGGGATAGTAGCCGAAACTAATCCCAACTAGCCCAGAAAAGAAAACCGCTAGTGCCACGGCGCCGATACTGACGACAGTGTTCCAATGCGCCAAACGCGAAATGATCAGGGATGCGGCAATGCCAACAATGATTCCGGCGCATCCGCCGGCGATTGATAGAGCGACGCTTTCCACCAGGAATTGCGTCAGAATGTCGCGCGTTTTTGCGCCAACGGCTTGCCGCAGGCCAATTTCCCGGGTCCGTTCTCGAACAGACACCAGCATGATGTTCATGATGCCGATGCCGCCGACGATCAGCGAAACGGAAGCTACGGCCGCAAGCATGATAGACATAATGCTCGACGACGCCTCTTGAGCGGCGAAGATCTCTTGCATGTTGCGGATGGAAAAATCGTCATCTTCGACCGGCGCCAAGTGATGGCGCTGCCGCAGAAGGGCTCTCGTTTCATCCTGCGCTGCCTGAATCTGATTGCCGCTTTTCGCCTCCATCATGATGGCATCCACGGCATCGGCATTCGCGGACTTGATGCCGATGACCTTGCGTTTCGCGGTGGAAATGGGCAATAGAATGACATCGTCTTGATCTTGCCCGGTCGCCGATTGCCCCTTTGGTTCGAGAACCCCCACGACCGTGAAAGGGACATTTTTGATGCGAATCGACTGGCCGACCGGGTCAATGTCGCCAAAGAGATTCGTCACCACGGTTTTGCCGAGCACAGCGACCTTGTTGGCAGAATCCACATCTTGCTGCGAGAACGGCGAACCCTCAGCTACGGAAAGATCGCGCACTTGCAGGAAGTCGGGCGTCGTTCCGAAAATGATGGTTGCCCAATTATTGTTTTCGTAGACGATCTGCGCTCCGCCGCGCACCAGGGGAACGGCCAGCGCAATGTCCGGGCACTGTGCGGGAATTTCCCGCGCATCAGTTTCCGATAAGGTGACCGCGTTGCCCGTTCCCATTCGCAAGCCGGAGCTGGTCAGGCTCCCTGGCAGAATGATAATGGTATTGCTCCCAATGCTGGCAATCTGCTGTTGAATGCGCTGCTTTGCCCCTGATCCAATAGCCGCTGTCGCGATCACCGCGGCGACGCCAATTACGATTCCCAGCATGGTGAGCGCCGAGCGCAGCTTATTCACCTGAAGCGCTCGAAGCGCAATACGCATCGCCGAAATGAGCCTCTTCACTGCGATACTCCTGCTGGAGCATAAGCGTTTTCCGCGGTGCCGCTGTCTGCATGAGCAGGCGCTCGGCTGTCGTCAACGATTCGCCCGTCGCGGAAAGTGATGACCCTGCTGGCGAACCTGGCCACTTCCTCGGAGTGGGTGACGACCACAATGGTGATGCCGTGAGCTCGATTCAGCTGCTGAAAAATTCCCATGATGTCAGCGCTGGTGTGCGAATCGAGCTGGCCCGTAGGTTCGTCGGCAAGGAGAATTTCCGGTTCGTTGACGAGAGCGCGCGCAATCGCTATGCGCTGCTGCTGCCCGCCAGACAACTGCGTGGGCAGGCTATGCTCTCTGCCCGCCAATCCGACCAGCGCCAGCACACGCCGGGCACGCTCGTCCGCATCCGGCATATCGCCGCTGGTGTACAGCAACGGCAACTGCACATTTTCCATGGCGCTCATGCGCGGCAGCAGATTGAAATTCTGAAATACGAAACCGATTTTTTGGTTTCGTATCTCAGCCAGTTGGTCGCGGTCGAAGCCTTCCACAGGGATTCCGTCGAGGCAGTAGCGTCCAGACGTCGGGCGGTCCAAACAGCCCAGCAGATTCATCAACGTCGATTTACCCGAACCAGACGCACCCATGATGGCGACAAACGAGCCTCGCTCAATGGCGAGCGTCACACCTTGCAGCGCATTGACGGTGACTTCGCCAAGCCTGTAGGTCTTCGTTAGCTCCTGCGTTTGAATGAGAACGGCCATGTTTTTGTCACATCCGCGGACCCATCGGCATCGATGTGTTCGACGAGCTTGAGCCCGCGCTAACCGACGCCCTCATTATGACTTGCGCGCCGGGTTGAAGCGGGATTTCGCTCGATGTAATCGCCGTGTACTTCCCGTCGGAGAGTCCGAATTTCACGGGGATTGCCTTGGGCTGTCCTGCGGTAAGCACATAGATCTGTGGTTTGCCAGCCTGCGGCTGGGGCAGCCCGGTTTGTTTGAGCACAACCGCCGAAGGCCGGAAACGCAGCACTGAATTGGGCACTTTCAGCGTGTCATTCACTCTTGCCGTAAGGATCGTGACGTTGGCGGTCATTCCCGGAAACAATTTGAGGTCGGAATTATCCACAGTGATCACCACGTCGTATGTAACGACGTTTTGGGTGATGATGGGCGCTTTTCGCACGTCGGCAACCACCCCATGAAACGTTGTGCCCGGATAGGAGTCGACGATGAAATCGGCCTTCTGATCTTTTGCAATGTTGCCCACATCCGACTCATCGACGTTGGTATCAACCTGCATCTTGGTCAGGTCCTGCGCGATTTCAAAAATCACGGGAGGATTGAGCGTCGCTGCGACCGTCTGGCCGATGTCCATTCGGCGAGCAATCACTGTACCGTCAACCGGGGCGTAGATTTGGCAGTGCGCCAAATTAATCTGGGCCTGCTGCAGCACCGCCTGCGCCTGGCGCTCCTGCGCCTCGGCGGTGGCCAGTTGGCTCTGCGCTACTTGAACGGAAGCCTGTGCAGACAGAGCGCTTTGCTTGGCGGCATCGATCTGGGCGTGGTCTGCCGTCACTTGCGCCTGGGCAGCGTCATAATTGGCCTTCGCCGTGTCGTAGTCCTGCTGCGCCAGAATCCCTTCGCGGAACAGCGCATCGGCCCTTTGCCACTGAACTTTCATGTTCGCTTCGTTCGCCAGGTCCTTCGCAGCAATGGCTTCTGCGCTCTTTTCGCCGGCATCTGCGGCGCTCAGATCTGACTTTGCCTTCTCCACCTGCGCCTGCGCTGTGATGCTGGCCGCCTGCGCGGAATGAAACGTTGCGTTGGCCTGGTCCACCTGAGCTTGGAATATCTGAGGGTCAATCAGCGCTACCAGCTGGCCTTTTTTCACCTTGCTGTTCCAATCTGCATAAAGTGCCTTGATGTTGCCGGAAACCTGGCTGCTCACCAGCACATCCACAACGGCGTTTAGATTGCCGGTGGCTGTCACCCGCGCCTGAATCGAACCTCGTTCGACGGGAACCGTTTCGTAGGTAATTGCATTCTGCAAATGCGCACGCCAAACCGCTGTGCCCACCGCCAATGCGATGGCGATAGCTGCCAGGATTCCCCATTTGATCCATCTCGTACGAGCGCGTTTGCCAGGAGCCGCTGGGGTGACGATGCTTGGCCGTGCTGGGACGGGCGCGATTTGCTGCGGTACTGTGGCCATATACCACCTTCCGTGAATAATCGTGAGCGCAGTCATCTTTTATGACTGTGATACCGATCACGTCAGCCTGTGACCTGAAACGCAAGGCCGTGCAGAAACGTTCGATAAAATGCGAATGCACTGCACTAGCCTAAGACTCGGTGCCAGCTAGCGACAGATTCGTGATGCAGATCACTGTTCGATGCTCGCTTGTGAATGTTAAACGGGTCGTTGACTGGGGGAAGGATATCCATGAATAGACTGAAGGACTTGGTGGGGATAGTTACGGGCGGAGCGCGAGGAATCGGCCGGGCAACTTGCCTTCTGTTTGCGCGTGAGGGAGGAACGGTTGCTGTGACCGACGTTCTCGATACCGAAGGGGCCGAGCTCGCTCGCGAAATCAAGTCGTCCGGAGGTATCGCGGAATACTGGCATTTGGATGTGAGCAAGGAGGCAGAAGTTCAGGACGTCTTCAGCAAGATCCAAGAGAAGTTTGGGAAGATTGACGTGCTGGTGAACAACGCTGGAATATCAGGAGCGAACAAGCCCACGCACGAAGCGAGCGAGCAGGAATGGGACAGGCTGATGGCCGTAAATGTGAAGGGCGTTTTCTTTTGCACCAAGCATGCCATTCCTTACATGAGGGCCAACCGTCGAGGTAGCATCATTAATCTGTCCTCCATTTATGGAATTGTTGGGGCCGGAGATGCTCCGCCGTACCACGCCTCCAAAGGCGCCGTCCGGCTTATGGCCAAGAACGACGCGTTGCTTTATGCCGCAGACAACATCCGCGTGAATTCCGTACATCCTGGATTTGTCTGGACTCCGATGGTTGAGAATTTCGCAAAACAATCAGATGTAGGCGAAAAGGATTTTTGCAAGATGATCGACAGCAAACATCCGTTGGGACACATGGGCGAACCGAATGATGTCGCCTGGGGAATCGTTTATTTGGCATCCGAAGAATCGAAATTCATCACGGGAAGTGAATTGGTGATTGATGGAGGATACACCGCGCAGTGAATCGTTTTTCCAGCGCGGTCAATTTCAACGAGACCGGGCATCCCCGCCGGAACTTGACAGGAACTTTTCTAGAAACGTTTTAAGATCGGTCTTTAGGCGTACCGCAACCAAGAGCCGATCCGATACTCACGCCAGTGCGGCGGTACTCGCCAGAACTAGAGACCCGCAGATGAACAGGAGAAGCGCCAACTTGGAGGCTGGCCTTGGGTTTTTCAGCGTGGAATTGGTGTGTCCTTGGGCGTCCGATTGCATGGGGTAAAGTTGGTCGCAAATTTCACGGAGCTGAGCCGAAATCTCCCGATCCTTTTTAAGGATCTCGGAGGTATAGGGCCTGTCGTTTAGGATGCGGTGCTGTTCGTCGAGAAGCCTGAAGATTGTCTCAATGCGGTTTTCGATTTTGCTATTCACTTCTGCTCTCCTCCCAAGAAGCGCAACTATACGACGAATTTCACAGTAAAAGCAGTGACGGCCATCACAAAAAAAAATCACACAGCCAGACGTGGCCTATATCGCTGCCAACAAGAGAGGTTCGCGTTTCTCACTAAGGGTCGACACGAGGTTCCGCCAAACAAACCTATCAAGCGAATCAAAGTGACTGGCCGAGAGCCGCCCGTCGCGTGAAGAAATCCTGCGAGAAAAAAGATTCTACCGCGTGCGCTCGGTTAGGCTGGGGCGCCAGACTGTTCCTCTCGTCCGACTCCCAGCGCGTCTGCAACCCTGTTGATATAGTTGAACCAGGATGCGATCAGCGTAATCTGCAGGATCGCCGTGTCGTCGAATCCAACGGTTTTCAGCCGCTGGTGATCTTCCTGGCTGATTGCGGTGGCGTCTTTCGTCAGGCGGACAGCGTAGTCGAGCATGACGCGATCCTGTTCGGGCAGCCGAGCGGTTCTATAATCGCGCCGCAGCGCTTCCACCAGGTCCGAATCCAGCGTGACTCTACGCAGAAACTCTGCGTGGGATTCGATTCAATACCAGCACCGATTGGTAACTGAAACCACGGTAGCAATCATCTCGTGTTGCCGCCGGGAGAGCGGCAAATCGGGGGACATCAGCGCGCCGAACGTTGAAAAGGCGTGAAAAAGCGCGTCTGGAATCAGCGTGTGCGACCCGACGATTGCGGATACTCCGTCGTTCGCCGGAAAAACAGGCGTGGCATATTCGGCCGGATACATTTTTCTTTGCTCCTGCATTGCGCGGCGCTGCGACTCGGTCGCTTCCGATAGCGGAATGGTTCGGATCCAAGTCATCGTATTTTTCTCCTTGTTGCTTGTTTGGGCTCGCCAGACGCCTGCGCACAACTCTATCAAAGCGGAAATGACATGTCATTTCGACAGGAGGACGAGCGATGGTCGTTGTTCAAGGAATCTGATGACCGACCAGGCCAACGGCTGTGCTGATGCTCGGATTTGATTCTTTTGCTTCTGCGGGGGAGTTGTATGACAATCCGGACGAGTGGATAAACGTTTTCGCCTGTTAGAACGTTGAGACGTTTGCGTGTGACGACGCGGAATACTGCCGGCGCAGCCGAGCATGCCTCCGTTTTGGCATCCAACCCTCTGAGTGAATTTGGCGGTGGTCTGATTAGGTTATCTCGCCTGCGACGATTACAAAATGCCGCAGTACCGGGCGCATCTTAGTGGTATTGGGAACTGATTCGTATTTAGGCGAGAATTCCGCATATGGCTGATGCGACGTCAATTCAAGTGGCGCGTGAAGCGGTCGCTCCGCTTCGATTGCTTGCGGAGCAGGCTTTTGCGCGCACGGCGGGTGCTCCGTTAATCCCGGGAAACGACATTCGCCTTCTTAGGGACGCGGCAGAAAACTATCCCGCGTGGTTGGATGCGATTCGCTCCGCAAGAAAAACAATCCACTTCGAGACCTACATTCTTCACGCCGACAAGGTTGGATATGAATTCGCAGAGCTCCTCGAGGCAAAAGCTCGAGAAGGTGTAAGCGTTCAACTGATCTATGACTGGTTTGGCGCTCGCGGCGCGGCATCTTTTCTCTTTTGGCGGCGGCTGCGCAAGGCAGGTGTGGAAGTAAGATGTTTCAATCCGCCCCGTTTGGATGATCCAATCGAGTCGCTGAGGCGTGATCATCGCAAGTGCATCGTAGTGGACGGGCGCATTGGTTTTGTATCGGGCCTGTGCGTTGGACAAAGCTGGCTAGGAGATCCCCCGCGCAGTATCCCGCCATGGCGCGATACTGGTGTAAAAATCGAAGGCCCTGCGGTGCTCGATCTGGACCGCGCTTTCGGGCGGATGTGGAACTCGCTGGCGTCGAATTTGGCGGAGGCGGAGACTTCCAGCGAAAGTCATGTCGCGCCCGCAGGCGATGTATCACTGCGGATTGTGGCCAGCGAGCCGAGCATGGCTGGCCTATATCGTCTTGATCTGCTAGTCACGGCTTTGGCGCGAAGGTCTATGTGGCTTACGGACGCGTATTTTCTCGGCACGCCCTCCTATGTCCAATCGTTGCGCGCCGCCGCTTTCGACGGCGTGGATGTGCGTCTGCTGCTGCCGAGGACCAGCGACGTGCCCATGGTTCGCGCACTGTCGCGCGTGGGCTACCGGACGCTTCTGGAATCCGGCGTGCGTATCTTCGAGTGGAACGGATCTATGCTTCATGCCAAGACCGCCGTCGCGGATGGCCGGTGGTCGCGCGTGGGTTCGACGAATCTGAACATGGCCAGCTGGACGAGCAATTATGAACTGGATGTGGTGGTGGAGGATGAATCCTTCGCTGAAGCGATGCGCGAGATGTACCTTGATGATCTAGAACATTCAACAGAAATCATTTTGAACGAAAGCACCAAGGTGCGGCCCAGAGAACGGCGCAAGCGCGAGGATCTCTCGCCGGGTTCCGCACGCGGAAGCGCAGGACGAGCGGCAACGGGAGTCGTTGCCCTCGGAAACACTCTGGGAGCTGCGGTCACAACTCCCAGGCTGCTGGGCCCGGCAGAAGCGCCAATTATGATTATGATGGCGATGGTATCGCTGCTTGTGGTCGGTTTGGCGATTTTTTTGCCGTTGATTGTCAGCATTTTGGTAGCGATTGTCTGCGGATGGGTGTCGGCAATATTGTTCATCAAGGCTTTCCGTTTGCGTTTCTCGGGCAGGAAAGAGGCCCGCTAGACTGGCTGGTAACTCGTGGAGGAGAGGAAAGTCATCAGGACAGCAAAATAGCAGTTTACCGCATCCAATCATTGGATATGCTACTGCTCATTCATTGACAAAATCCAAATGACAAAATCGCAAGAAGAAAGGCCCGTGCGTGTTGTCACTTACAATGTCCACAAGTGCCGTGGACTGGACGGCCGAGTTCGCCCTGAACGTATCGCACAGGTTTTGAGCGAGATCGATGCAGACATCGTTGCGCTCCAGGAAGTCGTCTGCATGGAAGGAAAAACGCGGGAAGATCACCAGGCGCAATACATTGCGGAAGAGTTGGGTTTCCACGCGAAATTTGGCGAGAACCGCCGGTACAAGGGCGGCACCTACGGAAACGTATTGCTTTCACGCTTTCCCATCCATTATGCGCGGAACTACGACATCTCGATAAGCGGCCGCGAGCGTCGCGGCTGTCTCCGCGCGGATGTGCGTTTGAAAGATGGTGGCTGGCTGCACGCTTTTAATCTTCATCTGGGCACCTCGTTCTTCGAGCGCCGTCACCAAGCGCGCACTCTCTTCCGCCAGCAGATCCTGACCGATGGGCGACTCCCCGGACGGAAAATTGTGCTTGGTGATTTTAACGAATGGACCAAGGGCCTTGCGTCGCGCATGCTTGAGCATCATTTTACGAGAGCTAACATCCCAACGCGCCTGGGCCCCGCTCACACATATCCTGGCTTCTTTCCCGTGCTGCCGCTGGACCATATTTACTTCGATCACGAATTGAAACTGAACGAGGTCACTCTCCATCGCAGCCGCACGGCGCTTGTAGCCTCTGATCACGTGCCTCTGGTTGCGGAATTCGGTATTCCTGTCGCAGCGGAGCAATCATTGCTGCGCGAGCGGCTGCCGTCCTCAGTTGCACCATTTTCAATGGCAAGCCTCTGGCCCACGGCCATCTCTGATTCAGTTGCCGCAGACTAATCTTGCGCTTTTGTTTCGGAGCGGAAGGGCAGCTTAAATTTGCGGGCAATCTCCGGCCAAAACTCACGGAGCACATCGTATCCGATATCGTTTGCTACACCCCAGCCGACACGCTCTGCTGACGGCGCGAAGCCGCGGCGATTGTCCGGATGATAGACGTTGCTCAGCGCCACGGCGCTTGACGTGCCGAGCCATTTGGAAAAATTGAACATCTCTGTGCCGTTCTCGCGATAGGCGACGACCGAGTGGCTCACCGCATGGAACAGGCGCTTCCCGAAGCTGCTGTCGTGCCCCAAACGGTAATAGCGCGGGTCCTCGGAAAAAATCGTGGGGTAAGCGAAATCCTTGAAGAATTCTCCGGTAGCCTGACCGGCAAGGTTGGCGCCAAAACGTTTGCCGTAACCTTCCATGCCCTGACCGTAACTCGGATCATCGTTTTCTGCCTGACTAATTCCTGCATTGAAGCCGGCATTGAGAAAAGTAACTGGATCAATTGTGTCGCCGACAAACAAAATGAATTTGTCCTTCAGCACCAGAGTGCACAGTCGCGCGCCGGCCTTGTAGTGCGGCACTCGCACTGACTTGCGTTCCAGTTTGCGAGCGAATGTGCCGACCACTTTCGCGAATGGACCGCGATAATCCCTCCAGCTCACCATTGGAGCAGGCTGAATGCACGGAACGGGAGGCTGCTGCGATTTTTCCTGTAGAAACGGCGGGAGAGGCTGGCGGAAAAGTGACGCTTGCTGCGCCCCTGCGAGGGTGCTCCACATCAGCGATCCGAGAAGGGCAGTTCCCGCCAGCATTCGAAGCGTCCCGCGAGCGCGGTTTTTCTTATACCTAATGGGTCGAAAGACCGCATTGATCGGCCGCTGAGAGCCGGGTCTGTCATGTTCTGGATCACAGGTGAACCGTTGCGCGTCCCACATAGAAGAACGAATCATACATGGAGCTGCATGTTGAGGGGAAAGCAGGTTCTGGACCGGCAACCAAGGAAATAGGTTTGTCACCGCCTCGCAAGGTCAACTTGATCACTTGTTCCATCTGGCTGCGGTTGTTCTGCCGCCCGGTTCTGCTGATCCGGTCTCGAAGGAGTGCGAGGATCTCGTCAGCGAGATTCAGGCCGTGTTCCCTTTCTTACGCTAAGAAAGCTCGGCCCTCGGAATTACGCGGCAGCGACTTTTCGCGGCATTCGCTCCAGCAGATACGCTGAGTAAACTGCTTTCAGCGTGTTCACCACTTTGTCCGCCGAGACGTCGCTGCCCCGATTCGCTAATTCGGCATGAGCAACGACATCGTCCATCGAAAGAATGCCTTCCAGCTTGCCTGCCTTATTGACCACCGGCAAACGATGCACTTTCGCGCTTGTCATGGTGTGATGAGTCGTCTTGGTTTTCGCTCTAACCGTTGTTTTCCTTGCCATCCGTTTTGGCACAGGCGCGCACGCCCAGGCCGCTAAGCTGCGGTCGGCTAGAGACAGGGAGCCTCCGGACCAAGGTGAATATTGCTACGCTACTGCGTTTGGTCTCTCGGCGGTGGTTCCGGCCCAGGCGATGGCCTGATCCAATTCGTTGTAGCCGAAACGCTTGACCTCAGCTTGGATGAAATGCTCTGCGATCTTCGGTGCGATGCTTGCCAGCTTGGCATCGGCCGCGAGCGCGATTCTCTTCACATTGCGATGATGGTCGCGGACGAATTGGATGTGACGGACGAAGCTGCCCAGATTTTCCCAACCCGGAAACTCGCGCGCGTGAATTACGATTCCCTGCAAGCTGCCATGCGATTCAATCCACGTATCGGCCGTGAACGTCAAAGCGTCAAAATCCCCGGCGCTTAGAGCATGTTTTACCTCGACAACAATGATGCCGGATTGCGGCAAAAGCCGGTGAGAAATTCCCGACTCTGCGGGGATGGAGTTCAGCCACGCGATCGCCTTATCGCGGTCTTTATTGGCAAAAACTCGCGTGGGACATGGCATTAAGAATCCGATAGCGCGCGTCCACTCGCGAATCCAACCGATGTCCGTAACGATCGCATAGCCGATGAAAAGCCGCATCGAATGAATGCCGATTTTGGCGTCTTCCCAAGCCGCGCCCGGCGTGAAGCCTTCGAACTCAGGACCAAGTTGATAGAGAAATCGAATCCGGTGGCCGTAACGGCGCGCCTCATCGAGAATGGGCGGGAACACGGTTTCGTAGTCGCCCTTCGATACCATCCCGACGGCTCGCACACCATCAATGCCTGGCGGAAGATCCTTCAGTCTCTCGACCATAAAGCCTCCTAATCTTGCGACCGAGTCCACCTGCACTCGGGCCCGGCCCTTTAAATACCTTAGATATTTTTTCAAACAGCCTGACAGATTGTCCTATCCAGCAACTCCTGCACTTCGCGGTCATGGCGTAGACTCTTCACTTCAGTCCGCGCCACTTCGAATTTTAGATCTTGCAAATGGTCCCGCAGGAAATCCCTTAGCGTACATGCGTCGCTCTCGGTCAGTGTGACGAGCATGGCCATGAACCTCCTTTCTTTGCCAATCGTTTTCAGAATACGTGAGGTATAGCAGGCCGACCGTGACAGACGTCACAGCGAGCGGCATCAGGCTCAATTCTATGTGATGAGGGTCACAGAAGAAAAAATGCAAAAGGAAGCATAGTTGACTTTGGAGCATGGCAATTCAACTTTTTCGTCGATTCTGGAAGGGTCTTCGAATTTCTGGGAGGTAGTTATGAGCAACACGGAGGAAAGCAAATCCAATGCCGCCGAAGAAATGGAATCGAAGCTGGAAGAGCGGGAACAAGCCCGCCGTGAAGGAGAAAGAGACGAGTGGGAGAATGTGAACCAGAACATTCAAACCGGAACGCATGACGCGACGCACCTGGGAATCAACTGGGGTCCGTCCTACAAGACTTCGCGCAAAAAGCCCAAACGGAGTCGAAGTCCTAAGAACGAGTAGGACCAATGTCTAGTGCCGCCGCCGACATAAGGCAAGGAACTGTAATGCTCTTCAAACCGAGCGATATGACACCGGTCATCGACCTGACGCATGACAAAGGCACAGGTCCGCTGCGCCAGCAACGACCGCAGTACGTCGATCTGCTGCCTTCTTGCAATAAAGCATGTCCGGCGGGTGAGAACATCCAGAGCTGGCTCGATCGGGCACAAGCCGGCAACTACCGCGAAGCCTGGGAGATCCTCGTTCGGGACAATCCGATGCCCGCGGTCCATGGACGTGTTTGCTACCACCCATGCGAAACCGCCTGCAATAGGGGTGAACTCGATGCGCCAGTGAGCATCCATGCGGTGGAGCGCTTCCTCGGGGACCTTGCGATTCAGGAAGGCTGGTGTTTCAGAGTAGAAGCTGCGCCAAGCGGGAAACGTGTGCTGGTTATCGGCGCAGGCCCAAGCGGATTATCCGCAGCGTACCATCTGACGCGATTGGGGCATACCGTAGAGATTCACGAGGCTGGACCATTGCCTGGCGGTATGATGCACTTCGGGATTCCAGCTTATCGATTGCCCCGCGAGCAACTGATCAAGGAAATTCGGCGCGTCGAAACCATGGGCGTGCGAATTCTTTTGAACCACAAAGTTCAGAATGTTTTGGCTGAGAAATCGGCCGGAAGCTTCGACGCCGTTTTCGTCGCTATCGGCGCTGGAGTTGCCAAGCACACCGATATTCCGGCGCGTGATGCGGTGCGCGTGCTGGATGCCGTTTCGCTGTTGCACAACGTGAAGCAGGGTGAGCCGCCTCGCCTGGGACGACGCGTGGTCGTGTATGGCGGAGGCGGCACCGCCGTCGATGCCGCACGAACAGCCAAGCGCTTGGGCGCCAGCGAAGCGCTAATTGTTTACCGGCGCGACCGGAGTCACATGCCTGCGAAGGCATTCGAAGTTGAGGAAGCCGTCGAGGAAGGGGTCAAAATCAAGTGGCTTTCGTCCATCAAGAAAATCGTCGGATCCGACCTCACAGTCGAAATTATGGAGCTCGATGCTAAGGGGCGCCCGCAGCCAACGGGTACATTTGAGACGCTACAGGCCGACGCCGTCATTTTAGCCGTTGGGGAAGAGACAGACAGTAGCTTTCTGAAGCAGATTCCGGGAATCGAATTCGCAGAGGACGGGATCGTGAAGGTTGGGCCCGACATGATGACGGGCCATGCGGGGATCTTTGCGGGCGGAGACATGGTCCCCGGCGAGCGATCGGTAACCGCTTCCGTCGGGCACGGCAAACGCGCTGCGCGCTATATCAACGCTTGGTTGTGCGGCCAGAAATACGAAGAGCCGAAGAAGTATGCCATCGTGACGTTCGGCATGCTTCATCTGCCGGTGTACAGCGATGCCGATCCGAGCATCCAGCGAATGCTGCCGGCAGCCGATCGCGTCAGCGGCTTTGAGGAAGTCGTAGCCGGCCTCGGCGAAAAACAAGCGCGCTACGAGTCGCAACGCTGTCTTTCCTGCGGAAATTGCTTTGAATGTGACAACTGTTATGCGGCTTGTCCTGAGCAGGCGATCATCAAACTCGGTCCGGGCCGGCGGTACCTCTTCGATTTTTCAAAATGCACAGGGTGCGCGGTGTGCTTCGAGCAGTGCCCATGCCACGCAATCGAGATGATTCCCGAGCCGAAAGAGACCGGCAGTTATGCGTAAACACGTAACAGTGATGGACGGGAACACGGCAGTGGCCCACGTGGCGTATCGCGTCAACGAGGTGTGCGCGATTTTCCCGATCACGCCTTCGTCGCCAATGGCCGAACTGGCCGACGAATGGACCGCGGAGGGCGTCAAGAATATTTGGGGAAACATTCCCGTCGTGCAGGAGATGCAAAGCGAAGGAGGCGCTGCCGGTGCGGTGCACGGCTCGTTGCAAGCCGGCGCGCTGACGACCACATTCACGGCTTCGCAAGGCCTTCTGCTAATGATTCCCAACATGTTCAAGATCGCTGGTGAACTCACCTCGACGGTCTTCCATGTAGCTGCGCGGTCAGTGGCCACGCACGCGCTGTCGATATTCGGAGATCATTCCGACGTGATGGCAACCCGCACCACGGGGTTTGCGCTCTTGTGCTCGGGTTCGGTGCAGGAGGCTCACGACACGGCTCTGATCGCCCAGGCGGCGACCCTCGAATCCCGCGTGCCATTCCTTCATTTCTTCGATGGTTTCCGCACGTCGCACGAGGTGAACACCCTCACGCCCCTAGAGGACTCCGACGTTCGCGCGATGATCGACGATGATCTGGTTCGCGCCCACCGCATGCGCGCTCTCAATCCCGAGCATCCCTTCATTCGCGGCACGGCGCAGAATCCGGATACTTTTTTCCAAGGGCGTGAAGCGGTGAACCCGTTTTACGCCAAGCTTCCCAGCATGGCGCAGACGGCGATGGATCGCTTCGCGGAGCTGACCGGAAGGCACTATCACCTGTTCGATTACGAAGGACCTTCCGATGCGGAACGAGTTTTGGTGCTGATGGGCTCAGGGGCGGAAACAGCTCGCGAGACCGCTCGAGCGTTCGAACGCGCGGGCGAAAAAGTCGGGGTGTTGCAGGTGCGCTTGTTTCGCCCTTTTTCGGCTGACCATTTTCTTGCGGCCCTGCCGAGCAACGTTCGCGCCGTGGCGGTTCTCGACCGGACCAAGGAGCCCGGCGCCGCAGGGGAGCCGTTGTATCTCGACGTCGTGGAAGCGCTCGTGCAGGCGCACGCGGGCGGTCAACGGCCGGCAATGCCTAAAATTATCGGCGGCCGCTATGGGCTTTCGTCGAAGGAATTCACTCCCGCTATGGCCAAGGCTGTTTTCGACGAATTGAAACGGCCAGAACCGAAGAATCACTTCACGGTCGGAATCGAAGACGATGTGACGCAAGCCAGCCTCGACGTAGATAAGAATTATACAATCGAGCCAGCAGATAGCGTGCGCGCGGTTTTCTACGGCCTCGGCTCCGACGGCACGGTAGGCGCCAACAAAAATAGCGTCAAGATCATTGCCGAGCAGGCGGGCCTGCATGCGCAGGGGTATTTCGTCTATGATTCGCACAAATCCGGAGCGCAGACAGAGTCGCATTTGCGCTTCGGTCCGGACCCGATCCACGCGCCTTATTTGATCCACTCGGCGAATTTCGTCGGGTGCCATCAGTTTCAATTCTTGGCCCGTGTCGATGTGTTGCGGCTGGCCGCGCTCGGATCGACATTCCTTCTCAATAGTCCTTATGGGGCCGGAGAGGTCTGGGATCGGCTGCCGGGTTCGGTGCAGCAGCAAATCATCGACAAGCACGTCAGGTTTTTCGTGATTGACGCCACCAAGGTAGCCGAAGAAGTTGGCCTCCAGAGGCGCACCAATACCGTTCTGCAGACCTGTTTTTTTGCACTTTCAGGCGTGCTTCCCCGCGAGCAGGCAATCGCGGAAATCAAAAAAGCCATTCGCAAAACGTACGGCGAAAAAGGTGAAGCCGTGGTGCAGCGAAATTTCCGCGCGGTGGACGCCGCGCTTTCCCGACTGCACGAAGTCAGTCTGCCTGCCCATGCCTCGAGCGAATTCGATCGGCCTCCGGCCGTGCCTGCCAGTGCGCCGGAATTCGTGCGTAAAGTGACCGCCAAAATGTTCGAGGGACGGGGCGATCAGATTCCCGTAAGCCTTATGCCAGTGGATGGGACATTTCCTTCCGGCACAGCGCGGTGGGAGAAGCGCAATATCGCCGACGAAGTGCCGGTATGGCGGCCAGACCTTTGCATTCAATGCGGGAATTGTAGCTTTGTATGTCCGCACAGCGTGATTCGCGCCAAATATTTCGCTCAGTCGCAGCTCAAAGGTGTGCTTTCCACCTTTCGATCGACGCCGGTGAATGCGCGCGGCTATCCGGAGATTCAATTCGCGCTGCAGGTTTACGTTGAGGATTGCACCGGTTGCGGGCTCTGTGTCGAGAGCTGTCCGGCGCACGAGATAGCCGATCCCACAATCAAGGCCATCAATCTCGAACCCAAAGTGGCGTTGCTCGAATCCGAGCGGGCGAATATCGCGTTTTTCGAGCAGCTTCCGGTGAACGACCGGGCGCGAGTGGACTTCGCCAACGTGCGCGGCGTGCAGTTCCTCGAACCGACATTCGAGTTTCCCGGAGCCTGCGCGGGCTGTGGCGAAACGCCGTACCTGAAGCTCCTCTCGCAGCTTTTCGGCGACCGCATGATGGTGGCGAATGCGACGGGATGCTCGTCGATCTACGGCGCGAACCTGCCGGTCACGCCTTGGAGCAAGAATCACGAAGGTCGCGGCCCGGCGTGGTCGAACTCGCTCTTTGAGGACGACGCCGAGTTTGGACTTGGCTTCCGTTTGGCGGCGGACAAGCACCGCGATTTGGCGATTTCGCTGCTTAAATCGCTCGAGCCGGAACTGAGTGAGAGCGTTGTCAGCGCAATCCTTGACTCGCCGCAAATCAAAGAATCTGAAATTCGCGCCCAGCGAATCCGTGTAGCGGAACTCAAAACCAAGTTGCTGAAAATTGCCGAATCCAGTTCTGTTGCCCGCAACTTTCTCTCAGTCGCCGATCATCTGGTGCGGCGGAGTATTTGGATCGTGGGCGGAGACGGCTGGGCCTACGACATTGGTTTTGGCGGCCTCGATCACGTGCTAGCAGCCGGCCGTGACGTCAATATCTTGGTGCTGGACACGGAAGTCTACTCGAACACGGGCGGGCAGGCGTCGAAAGCCACGCCGCTCGGAGCAGTCGCCAAATTTGCCGCAGCGGGGAAGTGCGTTCCGCGCAAAGACTTGGCGCTTCAGGCAATCGCATACGGCAACGTCTATGTCGCTCAAGTCGCCATGGGCGCGAATCCACAGCAGACCCTTCAGGCGTTTCGCGAGGCGGAAGCGTACGAAGGTACGTCGCTGATCCTGGCGTACTGTCATTGCATCGAGCATGGAGTCGACCTGCGTTACGGAATGAAGCAACAGGATCTCGCCGTCGCCAGCGGCTATTGGCCGCTTTTCCGGTATGTCCCGGCGATGCGCAAGGTCGGCGAAAGCCCGTTCCGGCTCGATTCGCCGCGCCCCACAATTCCGCTCAAAGAATACGTGTACAACGAACTTCGTTACCGCAGTCTTACCTCAACCCGACCGGCCGAGGCAGCCGAGCTGCTGCGCCAGGCGCAAGCCGGAGTGCTTCGAAAATACCGGACCTATGAGGAATTCGCGAATCTGCGTGAGGGGCCGAGCCCGGCCGAGGTAACGGCGGCGGGGAACGATTGAGGGCTTGGTGACTGATACTCGAAACGGAAAGGGAATCAAGATAATGTCCATTCGTGTGGAATCAACGGCTTCGGCCGAACCGGCCGGAATATACTGCGGTGCTCTTTAGCGGATCGCGATTTGGAGTTCGTGGCTGTCAATGACGTCACAGATGCGCGAACGCTGGCGCATCAGCTCAAATATGACTCGGTGCCTGCGATATGCGGGACAACCCAAACCGCGTCGAATTAGAATTTCCGGCGAACTTTCCAATGCGTCCGCGCCAGACGAATCCTCCTTCAGCGGATCCGAAAGCCGTTTACTTATCTTCATTGGGAACCCGCCTAGCTCGCGAGGACCGTGGCGAGCTTCAACAAGCACGGATCGAGAGCCTTCTTTTTGCCATTGATATCGGCCAAAGGCGTGGCCACGATTGCGTCTTTCACCAGGCCAACGAGCACGCCATATTCCTCGCGCGCGATATACTCAGTAGCTGCCGCGGCTAGCCGAGTGGCCAGAAGCCGATCGAACGCTGTCGGCGCTCCTCCTCTCTGCACGTGGCCCAGTTTGACGTCTCTCAGCTCGAAGCCAAGCCTCTCCCGGTGTTCGCGAAAATAGGCCGTCAATTTCTCGGCGTTATAGTGAGCCCCTTCTGCAACTACCACAATGGCATGCGGCTTGCCACGCTCGTAGGCAAATCGAAGGCAGCGAGCCAGTTCCTCCGGATCCGTCTCCACTTCCGGAAGCACAACCGCTTCGGCGCCGCCAGCGATGCCCGCCGTAAGCGCCAGGTAGCCGCAATTGCGGCCCATGACTTCGATCAGAAATGCCCGTTCATGCGAGGACGCTGTGACGCGAATCCGATCAATTGCCTCAAGCGCCACGTTCAGCGCGGTATCTACGCCGATGGTAATTTCTGAGCCGTACAAGTCGTTATCGATCGTCGACGCCACACCAACAACCGGAAAGCCTTTGCGACTCAGCGCGAGAGCGCCAGCTTGTGAGCCGTCCCCTCCGATTACAATCGCTGCGTCCGTATCCTGCTCGCGCAGCATGCGCAGCCCGGTCCGTTGCGCCTCCTCGCTCTTGAATTCGGGGAAGCGGATGCTGCCCAGCATGGTCCCGCCGCGCTCGATAATTCCGCCCACATCGCGAAGCCCCAGCGCGACAGTGTCGCCTCTGACAAGGCCTGCATAACCGTGCCGTACACCGAACATCTCCCATCCTTTGTCAATTCCTGTGCGCACAGCCGCCCGGATCGCCGCATTAATTCCCGGAGCATCACCGCCTGTCGTAAGCACCGCGACGCGCTTCATCTTCTTCTTCGCTCCCAACGACGCCAACATCTATTGTCAGCCCGCGAGTTATTAGGCTCTGTGAGCCACGTCACACGTCGAAAGTGAAGGCCGAGCCACGCGCGGGCTGGGAAGGCGCAGACTGGTGGTCTGAGTCGCCATGGCTATTTCGCTGTGGCCGGTGTGTCGGTCAGTTCGGTGTTGTGCATGATCTCGATCAGCCAGGAGCCGTCAGACTGCTTGGCCATAATCCAATCGAGCAGGCCTTTGCGATCCGGTCGGGGATGGCCATCGCGGTCTGTGGCTCCGGTCATCTGCCAATCCACGTCCACGGCGGCCAGACGCGGCGTGAGGAAGCGAATGCTGCGGATTTGTGCTGTTTGATGGCTGTGCTTGAAGACAGTCGCGAAGACAGGTGCGTGAAAGGTTTCGACGTTTGCGCGGCCGTGGGCGTGCATGCCAATGACGTTGGTGAAATCAGCATCGGGCGTGAAGGTAAAGGCGAAAGCGTGCGCATCGTGGGTATTCCAGGCGTCGAGGAAATTCTTCAGCGTGCGCTCGATGGCGGCGCGGTCTTTCGCGTCGTCAGGCGCGGCTTTCTGTTGAGCCACCAGGAGACCTCCTAGAAGAAGCAGAGCTCCAATCAGTAATGCGGAAGCCAGCGGTATTCGCATCGCTTCTATGCCTCCGGTTCGCACGCTTTCCCGCTATTCATCAGCGCGCTGGATAGTTCGCACACAGGTTCTTAAAGTCCGAATAGGTGCCATAGTTCAGCGTCACCGAGGCGTAATCGATGCGCAGGCCGGAGCGGAACGCCGACCCTACTTCGCCGTGATCGCCACGCTCCTGCATCACGAGTTTGGGGCCCTGCCACCTACCCCTGAGATCGAAGAATCCCCAGTACCCTCCCGTATTGATGATTCTGTGCTCGAGAAGACGGAAATCCATCAGACTGCCGTCGGTAGTCCGCCACTTACCATAGATCGTGCCGCTGAGGTCAAGGAACTGAGAGTTGCCCGGGGAAGTGCACAGCCAGCCCCGGCCTTGTAGGCCTCCGACTGGGCGCAGACCCTGGAGGTGGAGATGAGAAGAATGACTGGACGGAAAGAAAGATACGTACAGGGGATAGCTCTTCCCATCCTTTGTGTGCAGTTGGCCGTATCCCTGCCAGGTCAAGAACGGGGTGGAGCGCCCGCCGATGTGAAAAGCCCACGGGTCTGTTATCCCGATAATTGCGTAGAACAGAACCAAACAGCCCAAACCAACGACTGGCGACCAAAACAGCTTGGCGAGGCATCCCGCGCGGTGTTTGCGGATAGCCGGCAATTGTCCAGACACGTAATTCTTGATCAGTTCGGCTTCCTGTTGCTGTTCCGGCGTCATTGAATGGTTGTCCATATGTTATTCCTTCGCGCTCACGGCAGTTGAACGGGACTCTGCTGGGTAACGTCTACTTCATAATGCTCTTTGTGAACCGCTCCACTGCGACCGTACTGCTCGACATCCAAAAGGAACTTAAACGGGCATCCTTTCGCGTTCACCCAGGCAGCGCCCTTGATCGAACCGTTCGCTCCAAGCACGCCTCTGATCAAGGAAGCGTCGGGTGCCGAATCGTGCGACGTGTCGATCGTGTATTTGATCCCACGCTGTCCGTTCACGTTTTCGCTGCCCGTTCGCGTGATGGCAGACGAATCATTCACGAACGAGAACGTGCTGCGGGGAAGTGCGCTCGTTAAGATGGAAACAGCCGTGTTCCAACTCGTAAGATCGGAACGAACTCCGTGAATCACACGCGTCGCGGACCCATCCGTGACAGAGCCCGCAATCGAAAGGGACGTAACATCCGCCTCCCAATCTGTATTGGTCAGCGGCGGCACAATTTTCTTGTACGACCAATGAAACGGGGCGCGTGCCTTACGAATCCGGTCCACTTCGCATTCTAAGTTGATCCCCGGGTTGTTACTGGCTGCGGTTGTCGGCACTGCCACGAGTGCGGGCCGCGCATTCTTGGCACTCGCCGGATTCGCTCCGGAGGGACTAGAGCCGCATCCGAGCAGCGCAGCGAGGGCCAGCTCCGCTGCGACGCATGCAAACAGTCGCGATACTCGAACCGTGCAACTCATGTCGCTACTTTCCAAGCGAACAGCGACAGCTGGTCCCGCAGCATCAGGAACATCGATCTCTCGCGGCTTTGGCCCTGTTAGTTCATGTCGGCAGGGCAGGTTGCCGCGAGCCACTTTCCGGTATAGTCCACAGTGTAGTTCATAGCTTGACCGTTGAAATCCACAGAGAT
>DASYYQ010000178.1:0-25026 GCA_035933545.1 Candidatus Acidiferrales bacterium
ATGTCAATAACTAAACAGTTGATAGTAGCGTTCGACATATTTGTGTAAATTCGCGGAGGGGTTTGCGTCCCCAGGAACGGTTTAAATGGCTGACGACGCCAAAGACGATGCGGTCGCAGCTCTGCGGGTTCGAGAAGCTGCTCGTCGGGCGCGTTCTGCGGCCGTTCCGGCTATTGCGCCGATGCGGCCGGATGCAAGGCCGCAAACAGGCGGCAGCCCAATAGCGGGCGAAAAAGTCAGCCTTGCCGTAATATATCAACAGGATTCGCGCGCGCGGCTGATCGCGCTGGAAAGTAACATCCAGCCACAGCGGTAAGTCCCAACAGGAGGATCGCCGCCGCAATCGGCGCCGTCTGCCATACAGCGACTGGTCCTAGCCAATGCGCGAGTAGCGGACGCAAGTTCACAGCCCCTGCGATGCCGCACCCGGCACCCACGGCCACCGCGATGAGCAGTTCGCGCGTAAGATGCCAAACGAGGCGGCTCGCTGGCGCGCCGAGCGCGGAGCGTACGGCAAGCTCATGCCTCCGCGCGGTAACGTTTGCTGCGGCGACCGCATATATACCCTGAACGCTCAGCGCAAGCCCCAAGAGGGCCAAGATAAGCATCCCTGTCATACGCGCGAGCGGACGCGTGAGCGTCGCCTGCCAACGAGCCTGCATGGTGGAAACATCCGAAACAGTTGCTGCAATAGGCATTCCGGTTAAAAGCTGCGGAGCAAGAGTGGCCACGGCTTGCGGGGAGGCCGACGTGCGCAGAATCACTTCTCCGCCTGACGCATACGCTGCCTGCGCCAGCGGCAAATAGATCGTCGGGCCTGGTTTCTGAGACCAATAGCCGGTAAAGTTTGCGGCGATGCCGACAACCTTATAGTGATTCGGCGATTGATCTTTCGACGCTTCTTTAACCTCTCCCTGTTTTGCTTTTGGTTCTTCTTTGGGTTTTTCCTTGGACGCGTCCTGAGACTTTTTCCCAAAGAAGATTTGCGAACCCACCGCCTGCTGCGGCGAGGCCCAGTTGCTCTTGGCCATCTCCAAGCTGATGATGGCTACCGGCTCGCTGCCTGGCGTATCTGCGTCATTGAAGCCGCGTCCGAAAAGGATCGGAATCCCTAGAGCGTGGAAATAGGCGGGCGAGACGGGCGTGGGCGAGCTGGCTTCACGTTGGGTATCTGCTGCATCGCCCGGTTTGGCAAATGGAGTGGGCCAGCCTCCGGGTGGAAACCGTTGCGCCAGCGCGATCGCTTGCGTGCCGGGGAGACGCGCGAGCCGCTCCAGCGCTTGCTGGTTGAAGTCTGCGACCTGAGCATCACTGGGAACGAAATTGTCACGCTGCCCGACCGATAGCAGTACCTCATGTCTTGGCGCTGGGCCCAAGTTGGCGGTCGAGAGCGCAGCATAAGTTCTCGCCGTGAGCGCCGCCGCCGCGAGCAGGCAAATTCCGATCCCGGCCTGCGCTGCCAAAAGCGCAAGACGCCAGCGACGCGATCCTGGGCTGGAATCGCTCAGCCCGGTGTAGCCAAGCCCGCTGCCGGCCGAGGCGAGAGCGCGCGCCGACTCTGGATCATTTGACGCGCGGACGAGCAGCGCCGACCAAATCAACGCAGCGGCCAATGCAAATGCAGCGAAGCCAAGGAGAACAGCTAAATTGAGGTGCGGCGGATGGAGAAGGGCAGGGCCGAGTCCCGCCGCGGGCATCAGTTGCGTGAGCACGCGAAGCAGTGCGAAAGCAAACACTACGCCAAAGCACAGAGAGATTAGCGTGAGGGCGGATTTTTCCGCCGCCGCTTCGCACCACAAAGTGGAACGCGCCGCGCCCAACACCGTGCGGATCGCGATTTCGCGCTTTCGCCGCCTGCCTTCTGCGCCCATAAGGATCGCGAGATTCACGCAGGCGAGCAGGAAAACGAACCCCACGCCCAGGGCGAGCAAGCCCATCGTGCGTCGCGCCGGTTCTTGCGCGATGGATTCGAGGCTCTCCACCACCGGAAGCTTGCCGCGGTCGAAGCTGTACTGTTTAGCAAGGCGCTGAGCCACGGCTGTCAGCGCCGCCTGCGCTTGCGCAATCGTGACGCCGGGACGAAGGCGTCCCACGCCGAAGAATACGGTAGCTTGCCTTGATCGAGCCAAGATGTCGCGGGACAGGATGAACCAGACGTCTGTCGCGTTGTGCATGAAAGGCAGCGGGATGCTGACGTTATCTGGAAGCACCCCGGTGATCCGCGCGCGCACTTCGTCGCGCCCAGTTGCGTCGTCCGCAACTTCTATCGCGGCACCGACGGCCGATGGACTCGCGCCGTATCTGGCGTGCCAAAGACGTTCGCTTATCCAAGCTGGGGGCGTGCCACCTGCAGACAAAGGCTCATCGTTGGGTCGGACTTCGCGTCCCAACACGGGACGTATGCCTAACCCGCTCAGAGCGCTCGCTTCGAGGTAGCACTCGCGAATCTGTGCGGGACCTTTGGAGTCAAGCAGCCAAATTTTCGGAAGAGTGAAAGCGCCAAGAGAGGCGAAGACATCCTTTGTTGCTGCGGCAAAGTCTTCTAGGTCCGGCCCCGATATTGCCAGGAGCTGCCCCGACCGACTGTGCTCCCATACGGCTACAAGTTGCTGCGGATCGCTATAGGGCAGCGGCTGATAGCCGAGCGCGAACATCAGGCTCAACAGCGCCGATGCCGCACCCATGCCGATTACGATCGTAAGTGAGAACTGCGAGGTCAGCAGTGGGGTCCGCCGCCAGCCTCGCAGCCATAGGCTTGGGTTCATGATGTCAATTCTAACGCCGATTGCGGAGCGAAGCGCCGCATTACTGGCTCGGGGGTTGACATTGTGTGTAGTACTGGCTTGTCCAGGGATCCCACACGCAGTTGCACGGCGATCCCGGACAGGCCACATCGTTTAACTCACAGGGGACGCATGGCGCTCCGAATGCTGACTGAGGAACGATGAGCACCATAAAGGCGGCCCCTGCGGTTGTCAGTGAAAGTGAAAACAAGCCGACCGTGACGATTCGCGTAAAGCGCTTTCTCATTTCTTTTCTCTCCTGTGTGACTACTTGACTTTAGTGATGTTCAATCAGCGACAGGGGCTTGGAAATCTCGTTGGCACTGAGTTCTCCGATGTGCGACCACTGGACCCTGCCGTTACCGTCCACTAGCAAAAGTTGCGGCACGGCCCGCGAATCATAGGCAACCGCGACCGTTGACGAAAGGCGGATCAGGAGCGGCGATTGGCCGATGCCATTTGTATCCAAATATTTCGATGTAAACAGGTCCTGGTTCGTGTCGACGTAAATAATTCGCAGTTGTCGCGGCGCCAGCGCCTGAAATCGGCGCAATGCTTGCCAAGTATCCTGGCAGTAAGTGCATCCTCTCGTGAATGTATAGATCAGTGTGGGACGGGGATCTTGCCCGTAAAGTATCGCCTGCGGAGCTCCTGTCCAGTCCGCCCCGAGAAGCGGCGGAACGATTGTGCCTATACTTGGCGTTAGCATCGCTGCGAGATTGGACACATCCCCGCGTAGGCGAAGGTTCTGTTTAAGGGTGAAGAGGCAGGCTGTGGGGAGCAACAGATTTACCGCGACGAACGTGGCAACTATTAGCTTTGGAACCCTCATGACATCACCCAACGGCTCACTACGGACACGAACGAAAAACACTGCCACGATGCTGGCCCCCCCCGGGTATTTGTCAATCGGTAAAATCATGTAGGAATTAAGGGATGACTGGTATTCTCGGATAAAGTCAACAGCTCGTACTGGGGCCCGACTGGGGCTCGTCCCGCATCGAAGAAGTTCGGCGATATCCGTTTTGCGGTGACGCCAGTTAGAGCGGTAGCGGTTAGCGTTTGCGGGTTTCGGGGGTGTAATGGGAATCGAGGTATTTGAGGATGCTGGCCTGGGATTCAGCGGGGATTTGCGCGCCGAAGGCCTTGCCCATTTTATCCACTTCCGCTTTCCATGTGGCTGCTGGGAGCGGAGGCTGCATGGTGACGTAACTCGGCGTGTGGCAGGTGTTGCAATAGGATTCCACGTCTTGACGGCCAGCCCCGGGAACCAGCGCGGGCGTGTACAGCGGAAACGCCGAGACTTTGTACACATCACTGGTTTGCTGCGCGGCTGGAGCGGCTTGCGAAATTGCGCCGAGATTGGCAGGCGCGTAGTAGCCGATCTGCAAATCAGCGTAAATTGCGCCCACGGCAAAAATGCAAACCGCAAGGAGTACAATTAAGACATTACGGTGGTTCTTACTCAGCCAGTTCATCAAGCGGCTCCGACAGTCACTTCCTGATGCTCAATTTTGTTCCACAAGTAGCCCCCGGGATTCCAAACGCCTTCGTCCGGTTGCACATTGCCCTTTCCATCAGTAGCGCGAACGGCGAGCCGGTATTTCCCGGGTTTTTGTGGCGTCCACTGAATTTCCCAAGCGCGAAACGCATACGGCCCTAAATCTTCGCCGAGCTGAGCCGTACGCCATCCGCCGCGCACAGCGTCGGAGAATTCAACTTTGTTCACGCCGCCATAGCCGCTGAAGGCGATTCCGCGAACCGTGACAGGAAGGCCGGCAGGAATCTTGGTCTCGCCGTCGGGGGAAATAATGAATGAGCGCACCGGCATGCGCGAGATGGGAACCATTTTGACTTTTCCGGCTTTCACGTCGGCGGGACTAGTGTTTCCGCGCGGCGTTTCCGGAACACGATACGCGGGATTCATCCAGAAATTCTCATCCGGCTTTTCGAGCAGGCGAACGTCCGTGAGGCACTTCACCCAATATGTCGCGAAATATCCCGGCACGATAAGCCGCACAGGAAATCCATTCAGCATAGGCAGCGGCTCGCCATTCATCGAGTAAGCGACGATAGCCTCATCAAGAACGGGATTGCTCAAGTCGAGCGATTTCTTGAATTCATAAGATGGCATGCCCACAGGCCCTTTGCCACGCTCGAGTCCCTGCATTTGCACTTGCACCGAGCCGCTTTTGACGCCGGCCATGTCGAGAATCTCGCGAAAACGCGCGCCTGTCCATCGCGCGCAACCCATCGCGCCGTTGCCCCATTCGCCCCCCGCCACACGCGGCTCAAAACGGCTGCGGCTATTTCCGGAACATTGATTCACCGCGGCGAAACTAACCGGTTTGAATTTATGCAGCAAGTCAGGCAAGCTCAGTTCCACTGGCTTGTTGACGTTCCCTGCGACGCGCAAACGCCAGGATGAAAGATCCACTTCATTCGGAATGCTTTCCAGGTGCCAGCGAACGAAAAACGCGTCATTGGGCGTTATCGGATTCAGAAAATAATGACGCGGCGTTTCCAGTTGCACGGGACGATCGGTCAGCATAATCAGCGGCGCCTTTTGCGGAAAGCTGGCAATCTGGCCAACGGAGTTCCAGTAAGGATTTGCGCCAGGGCCGCTGAAAGAAGGAAGGCGCTTTGCGGCGGCAGGCTCCTGCTGCGCAAACGACGCGCGCGGAACGAAACGGTCGAGCGCGAACGCGCCTGCTCCGGCGCCGAGAATTTTAAGAAGAGAACGCCGTGAAGAATCGCGCGGGAATTTGTCCATGGTAATTATTTTGCGGAAACACTATCGGCCATGAAATTCCGGCTGTCAAGAATCTTTCAGCTGCGTAACTTACGGCGATAATTCCGCGCAAGCGAATTATGATGATCGACACTAATAAACGAAGGCGAAGTTCACATTGCGGTTTGGCGCGAGCCGCAAGTCTGTCGCGCGTCAGGGCGTGTGAATCTGATCGGGGAGCATCACATGGATTCGTAGGTGCCGAATATTCTGCGGAAACGGGCCGCACCCCGGACATTTACATCTGCGAACTGTCGCCGGCGCAGGTCGAGCGCCCGATTAAACGGCGACCGCCGCTTCAAAGCGTTTTCGCGATTCTGATAATTCGAGCGGCACGCCATCACGTAAAACAATCGTTCTCCCCGAATTGGCAGGCACGCGATCCCCGGGCAACACGATTCCAATCAAGTTCAGCGGATCGGCGGCGAAAATGGTCACCGTCTCGTTTGCAGCCGCAGCGTGCCGCGTAGCGCGAAGAGATTCGACAGCTACGGGCAGAGCGAATTGCTCGCCGATGAATCCGCTGATGAAACGCCCGCCACGCACTTCACCGCGATCTTCAAGCCTGCGGAACGCCAGAAGCAGCTCGCGCCATCGCGGAATCAGCGTTTCTCGCGCGACAATCTCGCGGAAAACGACGCCGTAGCGATGGAGCAGCATCCGGCAGGTCGCTTCGACCACCTGCGTGCGATCGGAAACATCATCATGCGCGTAAAGCAGCGACCACCGTCCCACGCTGTGGCGCGGGCGCGCGTTGTGACCGCGTCCCTGCCCGGCGCGCCGCTTCACGTCAATAAGCGCACGCATGTTGTCGAATCCATCGGCGGTAATCATGCCGGCCGTCACCAGCTCCCATAGCGCCGTTTCCACCTCGGCCTTTACACGTTGCGTGCAGCGAACGATATCCGCAAAAAAAGAAGCGCCGCGCTGCCGCAGAAAATTCAGCACGTCGCGCGCTGCAGGACTCAGTCCGCGAGGCTCGAGCTCGCCGTGTTGCTGACGGCTTGGCGCCATCCAATCAGATTCAGCGCGCACAAAGAAAGTGATGGGTGCGACGCTTGAAGGAATCACGCGGCGATTCGCAGAGCTCTGCTCTTCGAGCGTTGCGGGGTGAGGCGATAAGCGCCCCCAGGCCACCGCGCCGGTGAGGCACAGCTGATCGAGAACTTTGGGATCGTAGTTCGCGATTCGCGCGCTGAGAATTTCGCGCTCCCACGCATTTGCGGGAGCTTCGAATCCCTGAAGTTGATGTAGAACTTCGAGCGTGCCGCGCCCGCCGAAAATCTGCGTGCCCGCAGCCAGATGCTGCCAGCGAAGCAGCCAGCGCATAAATACCGCGGCGCTGACCGGCTCGACTTGCTTGCGCAGTGTGCCCAGCGTCATCCGGTGAATGCGCGCAAGGAGCCTGCGGTCGCACCACTCCGTCTGCTCCGCCGAAGCATTGGTAAAGTTGCCACGCAATGCAGCGCCGCTTGCTTCCAGGCGCAACAACGTCTGATCAATTTCCGCGGCCGGGACTCCCAGAGCCTCGGAAAGAATCGTCGCGTTAACCGGGCCGCTGTGCGCCATCCATCCAGTGATGCAACCAAGCAGGGCATCTTCTCTCGAAGCAGCCGGCGTTCCCAGTTCCGGCACTTCCGACTGAAAGCGGGCATCGGGGAAAATGGCCTCGAAGATTTTCTTTTTCTCAGCGGCTATCCAGTAAGAGCGGCCGCCAACGTGGGCGCGGCCCGCGCGCCGGGTTGCACCAAGCGCGGCAAAAAATTCCTGCCAGCGCAAAGCTGAATCAGAAACGGCCTCCTGCAAGAACGACAAATTCCCAGAAGGCGTTTTTGCATTCAAAGTTTCGCGCGGCCGCGGCTCCGGAAACGCGATCAGGCTTTGCAGCACGTCGTGCAGTTCATCTGCGTCGCGAACGTCAGGCCATGCTTCTTCGCGCACGCTGGCGATGGCCGCCGGGTCGAGGCGTCCAATCTCAGAAAGCACCGCCTCAGGTAGCGTGCGGCGCATCTCGACGGCGCGCGCCCGCCGTTCTTCGAGCGGTGCATCGTCGAGATAGGCGTACGGATTGGCATTCAGAATTTCATGCGAGAATTGCGAAGGCACTGGAGTATCCACGGCGACGCTTTGAATGTTTCCAGCGGCGATTGCTTCCAGAATATTTTTTAGCCCTTCGACGTCCATGGCCTCGGTGAGCGCGTCTTTCATGGCTTCGCGCACGAGTGGATGGTCCGGAATGTGGATGTCGCCAACGATATTTTCCTGGCACGCCGCCGCCTCCGGAAAAACAGCCGCCAACAGATCGTCCGAGCGCATTCGTTGGATCTGCGGAGGAACTTTTTTGCCGCCCTGGAATCGCAGAAGCGTGAGGGCGCGACCGGCAGCCCAGCGCCAGCGCGTGGTGAAAATCGGCGAAGCGAGAACAGCTTGGGCGAGCAATTCCTCTACCGTGGCGGATTGCAGGAAATGGAAAACGTCGGCAAGCGGAAAGCTGTGCTGCTCCCCTAATGAAATATTCAGGCCGTTATCGGTGGCAGCAGCCTGCAATTCGAAGTTGAACGACCGGCAAAACCGCTTTCGCAGCGCCAGGCCCCAGGCTTTGTTGATTCTGCCGCCGAAAGGCGCGTGAATCACAAGCTGCATCCCGCCACTCTCGTCAAAAAAACGTTCCGCGACAATGGTCTTTTGAGTTGGAACAGTGCGCAGTACCGCCCGTCCGGCAATGATATATTCCACGGCCTGCTCAGCTCCGCCGCGGTCAAGGCCGCAATCCTGAATCAGCCAATCAATCGCACCGCTGCGCGCAGGCTCGGTGCGTGACCCGCTTGGGGCTGCGCTTTCCGCGAGCGAGCTGATTTTCTGGCGAAGTTCCGCAACTTGTTCAGAAAGTTCCGCGGTTCGCGCCGGAGCCTCGCCGCGCCAGAACGGAACGTTCGGCGCCGCGCCGTGCGCATCTTCCACCAAAACTGAGCCCGACTGAACGCGCCGAATTCGCCAGGAGGTATTGCCGAGGAGGACGATATCCCCTCGCAAACTTTCCACAGCAAAATCCTCGTCCAGCGTGCCGACCACGATGCCTTCCGGTTCCGCAATTACCGTGTACAGCGCGTTTTCTGGAATCGCGCCGCCGCTGGTGATGGAAGCCAGCCTGCTCCCGCGTCTTGCCCGCAGCCGTTTGTTGACCCCATCGTGGTAAAGATAAGCTCCATAACGCCCGCGGCGCGCGGAAATGCCGCTCGACAGCACCTCGACCAGTTCATCAAAATTCTCACGCGACAAATTGCGATACGGATAAGCCCGCTTCAGCAACGCGAATAAATCGTCTTCCTGCGATTCCGCCGCGGCGCACTCCGCGACAATTTGCTGCGCGAGCACATCGAGGGGGCACTCAGGAATGAGAATACGGTCGAGCAGCCCATGGCGAATCGAGCGTACCAGCGCCGCGCATTCCAGCAATTCGTCACGCGTGGTGGCAAACAGGCGGCCCTTGGGGACAGCGCCGCGCCAGTGTCCTGCGCGACCAACGCGCTGAAGCGCCACAGCAATCGAACGCGGCGAACCAATTTGGCAAACCAGATCAATCGCGCCGATATCGATTCCTAACTCCAGGGATGCCGTCGCAACCAGCGCGCGAATCTCTCCGGCCTTCAATTTGTTTTCGACCGCCAGACGCCGCAGGCGCGAAAGGCTTCCGTGATGCGACGCGACCGCGTCTTCGCCAAGCAGCGCGCTCAAATGATGCGCCACACGCTCGGCAAGCCGGCGCGTGTTCACGAAAATCAGCGTTGAGCGATGCTGTTGAACCAACTCGGCAATGCGCTTGTAAATCTCGTCCCACATTTCATTCGAAGCTACCGCGCCCAGCTCGCTCGCGGGAACTTCGACTGACAGGTCGAACTCTCGCCGCTGCGCGACCTCCACAATTGTGGGCAAGGGACGCGAGCTGCCGGAAAGAAACTGGCTGATGCGCTCGATGGGCTGCTGCGTGGCGGAGAGGCCGATTCGCGTCGGATGGCAACCGGTCAAAGCTTCCAGGCGTTCCAGCGAAAGCGCAAGGTGCGAGCCGCGCTTATCGTCCGCTACAGCGTGAATCTCATCAACGATAACGGTGCGAACCGTTCGCAGCATCTCCCGGCTTTTTCCTGCGGTAAGCAAAATGTAGAGAGATTCCGGCGTGGTCACTAGGATTTGCGGCGGCCGCTTCTGCATCGCGCGCCGTTCATGCATCAATGTGTCGCCCGTGCGTACAGCGGTGCGGATTTCAGGCATCAGGAAACCGCGCGCCGCAGCCAGATGGAGAATCTCCCCGAGCGGCATTTCCAGGTTCTTTTGAATGTCGTTACCCAGCGCTTTCAGCGGTGAGACGTAAAGCACTTCAATTTCGTCGCGCAGCCCGCCCGTGATCGCCTTGCGAACGAGCCTGTCAATGCAAGCAAGAAAAGCAGCGAACGTCTTCCCTGAACCAGTGGGCGCGCTTATGAGGGTATCTTCGCCAGCGAGGATGTGCGGCCAGCCCAGTATCTGCGGCTCGGTCGCTGTGCCGAACTTGCCGACAAACCATTCCTGAACGAGCGGATGCGCCCACTCCAATCCAGTCACCGCAGAAGGCGCTCCAGTTATTGCATTCATGGCATCAGAGGAAAACCATTCACGCTGAAAAGCTGCACCTATTGTCACTCAAATAGATGGAGGAAAGCAAAAGCGTTGTACTCCTCCATTTATAGTTATCCCCTGTCGATTTGTTCATCGCTGACAGTGGGGGTATGCTTGAAGAGTCGACTTGGACTGGGCCGTACAGCATTAACAGTATTGTTGTCGGCGGAAGTCCGCTTTAAAGTAAGTTCCAGATCTAACCCCAGGGGGAATTCAATGGCAGAATTGTATCGCAGCACTCCGAAACAAGATGTTCCAACCAGAGAGCAGATCGCGCAGCGCGCTTATGAACTCTATGAACAGCGCGGATGCGAACCCGGCAGAGAGATCGAAGACTGGCTCGCTGCAGAAAGAGAATTGCGAAACCAGAATTTGGCCAGCATGCGCCCTTCGCCTGCACCTGCCGAGAAGTCAAGCACGCTCATCGGGTCGCGCCAGAGGCAGCCAAAAGCCAGAGCAGCGACCGCATTCGACAGCCCAAAATCATTTGACAGATCGAAGTCAACAGACAGCCACAGCAACTCGAAAGAATTCTAACTCCTCCGTTCAGCCTCAGGCCGGCGGACAAGCTTCACCTCAATCGTTCGAGGCGCTCAACCGCCGGCTCAATTTCCTGCCGTTGCTTCCAAAAGCCGCTCCACAGGTCACCGGCCTTTTCGATTCGCCGCGCCATCGAATTCAAGTTCCACTTTTCCGGTTGCAGCGACGGAGCAAGCTCGCTGCTGCGGACGGGCGCGGAAACCGGCGCGTGCGGAAACGCGCGCACGCTGTAAACCGCAGCAAGCGATTGCCCCGACGAATTCTGGTGCGCGTCCAGGTAAATGCGTCCTTTCGGACGCTTGCTTACGCTTCGTTCCGCGGTCAGCAATTCGGGATGTTTTGCGTCCACGATTGACGCGATTGCTTCCACAAACACCCGCGCCTGCACAAATGTATAGCGCGGCTCGACCGGCACGAAAATGTGAAATCCCGTGGCGCCCGATGTTTTTGGAAACGCCGCGAGCTCCGCTTTTTCAAGTATCTCCAGCAGAATTTTCGCCAGCTTGATCACCGTCGTGAACGGCGTGCCCGGCGTCGGATCCAAATCAAAAAAAATGTAGTCCGGATTTTCCAGGCTGCCAATCCGGCTGGACCACGGATTGTGGTCAATGCATCCCAGATTCGTCAGATAGAGCAGCGTGGCGCGGTCGTTCGCGACCATATAGTGCGTCGGCTTGCCAGTCCCCTCGGACAGGATCGGCACAGTCTTCACCCACTTCGGAGTGCTCCTGTCCGCATCTTTCTGAAAAAATGCTTGCCCCTCGATTCCGTTTGGATATCGCCGCAAGACCAGCGGGCGTTCCTCCAAAAAAGGCAAAATCAGCCGCGCCATTCGGAAATAATAGGCGAGCAAATTTCTCTTGGTGATCCCGTCCGCAGGGAAATACACTTTGTTCAAATTTGTGAAGTGCAACTTCCGCTCGTCGATTTCGGCGAATAATTCTTCCGCTGAACCGCTGTTCAGTTCTTTTTCGGCTGCGCCTGACGTCGTCATGATCCTCGCCGCCGAATTTTCTATGTTCTTCGAACCAGCGCGGCTTCTGGCTTCGCGTGCGTGAGGCTCGTTCTCTTCGCTCGCATTCAGTTTTTCCTGATTCACCGGCGGTGTCGTCTCTTTCACGAGAGTGCATTCGCGCGGATCGCGATCTTCCTGCAAGCCCACGAACCGCGGCTGCCGCAGATGCGTTCCCTCGGTCCAGCCGCTAAATTTCGCGCGCGCCACGAGCGCAGGCTTCACCCAACTGGCCTTTTCGCGGGTCGCAGGCCGCTCCGCGAACGGGCATTCTTTAATTTGCAACGATTGCAGTTGCGGCCAAATCCGTTTCTGCGTTTGGACGGTGAAACCGCTTCCGATTCCGCCGATGTATTTCAGCTCACTTCCGTCATATAAGCCGAGCAGCAGCGCGCCAAAATATTCCCGCGACCCGCGCGGCTCAGTCCATCCGCCCACCACCGCGTCCACTTCCTTGTCCGTTTTGAACTTCAGCCATGCGGTCGTGCGCCCGCCTGGATAAATGCTCGCTGCCTGCTTGCCGACAATCCCTTCGAGCTGCTGCTCTGTGGCAAGCGCGAAAAATCTCTTCCCCTCGCCAACCTGATGATCCGAGTAGCGCACCACGCCGTTCCCGCGCAAAATCAGCCGCAGAAATTCCTTGCGCTCAATCAACGGCACGTGCCGCAAATCATGTCCGTCGCAATATAAAATGTCGAAGACGTAATAAACCACCGGCGCTTCGGCCAGCAATTTCGCCGAAGGATTTCGCACGCCCATGCGCGACTGCAGCCGCTGGAAATCGCTGCGCCCGGCGCTGTCGAGTACCACTACTTCGCCGTCAAGTACCGCTTCGCTCGCGTTCACCGAATTCGCCAGCGCAGAAAGCTCCGGAAATTCGCCGGTGATGTCGCGCTTTGCCCGCGACCACAATTTCACTTTTCCATCCTGCACTCGCGCAACCGTGCGGATGCCGTCCCATTTTATTTCGTAAATCCAGCTCGGATCCGAAGAGGGATTCTCCGCCAGCGTTGCTAGCGCCACTTGCGGCGCTTCCGGAATCGCCGCCTTCCGCGCGCCGTCCGGCAATTGTGGACGTGCTTGCGAAATTTCCCGCCCATCGCTGCCGTCTGCCTGCGTGGAATGCTTTTTCCCGCGCATCGGCAGTATTGCCCGCGCCGGCGTTCCCGCTGGTCCGCTGACATCGGCAGCTTCATCGCGATGCTTGATCAGCAGCCACTCTTTCTTTGGTCCATCGCCGCGCAATCGCACCAGCACGAAGCTGCCTTTCAATTTTTTGCCGTGTAAAGTGAACTTCAGTTCGCCCCGTTCAATCTGCGCGGCCGCGGAAAGCTCTCCCTCCGGCTCAAATGTCCCGCTATCCCAAATGGCCACCTCGCCCGCCCCATAATGCCCCGCAGGAATGGTTCCTTCAAACGTGCGGTATTCGAGCGGATGATCCTCTGTCTGAATTGCCAGCCGTTTATCCACGGGATTGAGCGACGGTCCTTTGGGTACCGCCCAGGATTTCAGCACCCCATTGATTTCCAGCCGAAAATCGTAATGCAGCCGCCGCGCATGATGCTCCTGCACCACAAATCGGTTTCCGCGCGCGCGCGCAACTTTCCCGCTTGGCTCCGGCGTCTCCTTGAAGCTGCGCTTTTCGCGGTATTCTTTGAGCGAAGCCATCTTCGCGATTATAGAGATTCTCTCGCGCTCTTTGGAACATGAACTAACACCTACGGTTCTCCCCGTCCCGCGCCGCAAGGTTTTCCCTGACCCGCAAATCTTCGCTCCTAGGCTTATACTTGTTTACAGCGCGAAAGTGAGGTCACGAACATGCCTTCTTCTGCCTGGAAAGGCGCCATCAGCTTTGGACTGGTTTCCATTCCCATTCGCCTCTACGCCGCCGCGCGCACTCAGCGCATCGAACTGCATCAGCTTCACAGCGTGTGCAATACGCGTCTGAAGCAGCCGCTTTTTTGCCCGACATGCAATCGCATCGTCTCGCGCGACGAGGTTGTCAAAGGCTATGAATATGAAGATGGCAAATACGTTTTGCTCGAGCCCGAGGAAGTGAAAAGAATCGCTCCCCATTCGGCCCGTACCATGGAAATATTGGCCTTTGTGAAGGAATCGCAAATCGATCCCCTCTTTTTCGATTCATCCTATTTTGTCGTTCCGGAAGAGGAAGGCCGCAAAGGTTATCAGCTTCTGCTGAAAACTCTCGAGAGCACCAAGCGCGTGGGCATCGCGAAATTATCCATGCACCAGCGCGAATACACTGTCTTTATCCGGCCTTACGACCATGGTTTGGCGCTGCACACCATGTATTTTGCCAACGAGATTCGCGAAGCGCCCGGCTTCGGGAAGACGGAAGAAGTGAAGCTCAAGCCGCAGGAAATAAGGTTAGCCGAGCAATTGGTGGACACGCTGTCTGAAGATTTCAAGCTCAGCAAATATCAAGATGAATTTCAGGATCGCTTGAAAGCGCTCATCGAAGCCAAGCGCAAGGGCAGAGAAGTGGCCGCGCCGCCGGAACCGCATCGCGCACCGGTGATTGACATGATGGCCGCTCTGAAAAAAAGCCTCGCCGCGACCGGCGGCGCACGCAAGCTGCCAGCGCATGCGGAGCGCCATGCGGAATCGCATCGCCGCCGCGCTCGCCGCGCCAGCTAATCGCCTCAGCCTCTTCTCACCTCTAGAACGGGGTCGTCGAAGGCGGCGGCAGCGGCTTCCGCGGAATCATTTCATCGCGGTTCGCCGTCAGATATACGAACGACGCCACAATCACAGCCATTTGCTTCATGTCCGGCTCCTGCAATCGCTCGTAGACGTCCATGTTCGAGTGATGCGTGCGCGTTTCGTATTCAATCGGGTCTTGGATGAACTGAAATCCCGGAATTCCCACGGCGTTGAACGAGAGATGGTCCGTCCCGCCGGTATTGCGAATCGTCAGCGTGGTCATTCCCAGATTGTGGAATGGCGCCATCCATTTCTCGAATAGTGGCGCGACCGCTTCGTCTCCTTGCAGATAAATTCCGCGAATTTTACCGGTGCCGTTGTCGATGTTGTAATACGCATCGAGTTTGTGCTGTTCGGCCTTAAGCTGCATCGTTGTGGGATCGCCAAAATGATCCTTCACGTAGGCGCGCGAACCTAGCAGACCTTCTTCTTCACCGGTCCACAATCCGATGCGCACCGTGCGCCGCATTTTCAACCCGCTGGCTTTCAGAATGCGCATCGCCTCCAGCATTACGCCGTCGCCCGCGCCGTTGTCCGTCGCTCCCGTCCCGGCGTGCCACGAATCGAAATGCGCGCCAATCATTACTACTTCATCCGCTTTATCCGTGCCAGGAATTTCGCCGATAATGTTGAACGAATTCAGATCGTCGTCGTAGAACTTGTTTTCCGCATTGATTCGCAGCGTCACCGGAATGTTCTTTTGCAGTATCCGGTAAATTCGCCCGTAGCATTCGCTCGCCAGCATGAAGCTTGGCGGCGCTGGCGGCCCATTGGGCTCATACGAGCCGCCTGACTGGACGTAAACCGTCCCGTCGTCTCCGCGCGACGCTTCCACCCATCCCGCCACGTCTTCCTCGGCGAGGAACGCGCGAATTTTCTCCTGCAGCGCGCGAATTGCACGGAACCGCGCGAAGCGATCTGCATTTCGCCCCGTTGGTATGGGCTGTTCGGCCATGGCTTGCAATTCCGCATCCGTGTAGCGGTGCGCCTGCGCGTCGTAGTGTGCGGGATCCTCGGGTGGAACCTGCGTCAGCACGAATTTGCCTTTCAGCTTCCCGCGATACTTGTCGAAGTCGGCCTCGCTCTCAATCGGCGCGTACACCGCCTGCGCCGTCACCGGCCCATTCGTTCCTGGCGTCCACGCCAGCGGATATGCGATCAAAATGTACGGCCGCGGCGCTATCATCATCGCGGAAAACTGCTCGTTCGACCAACCCCGCCCGAACTTCCACGGCTCAGTGTGCACGTTGGCCAGGCCCCATTGCTTCATTTCATCTTCCGTCCACTGCGCGGCGGCGCGCATATCTGGCGAATTCGTCAGCCGCGGGCCGTACACGTCCGTCAGGTAGCTCATGATTTCCATTACTTGCGAATGGTTGAAGCCGATGTCCTTGATCTTGTAGATCGCGTTCAAGTCCGCCTGACTCTGCGCGTGCACCGCAACCGGCAGAATCATCGCCGCAAACACCAATGCCGCTAACGTTCGTCCGAGTCTTCGCACCGTTATCCTCCGCACCCTCAGTTGCAGGTTTTGTTGAGATTGGAAAACACGCCCCGCGAAAAGCTATCGCCGAGTGAGACGCCCGCGCGCCCACGGGCGTTTCACCAGGTGCATTTCGAGGATTACGGCTATTTCGGCAGGAGGTCTACGCCGTTTCCGCCGTGGTAGGTTCTTTCGGCCGAACGTCGCGCGCAGCCGGTTGCTGCCATCGTTTCCACGCCCAAACGCCGATGCGCCACAGCAGCAGCGCTCCTACAATCGCCGCATATTCCAGCGGCTTGCGCTCGTCCGATTTCACCAGCCACATATAATGAATCACTCCCGCGATTGCGCTCAGGTAAATCGCGCGATGCAGCATTTGCCACCGTTTTCCGCCCAGCCGCCGAATCCATCCCTTCGTCGAGGTGATCGCCAGCGGAATCAGCAGCACAAATCCGGCAAATCCCACGGTGATGAATCGCCGCTTCTCCACGTCAGCCCACATTTCATGGACATCGAAGAATCTATCGATGCCGATCCACGTGGAAAAATGCAGGCACACGTAGAAAAATGCAAACAGCCCCAGCATTCTGCGGAAGCGAATCAGTTGCGGCATTTTCAGCAGCTTGCGCAGCGGAGTTATGCACAGCGTAATAATCAGGAACCGTAGCGTCCAATTTCCCGTCCAGTGCTCGACGAACTGCACGGGATTTGCGCCAAGGTCATTCTGAAAAACCTTCCAGGCAAGGACCGCGAAGGGCATGAGGCAAAGGAGAAAAACGGTCGCCTTTGTCCATTTGCTGGTGAGAATCGAATTTACGATGCGCGCTACCGGCAATTGGCCCTCTGCAACATTTCCGCCCTTCAGTAGTATTTGCGAAGGTCCATCCCTGCATACAGGCTGGCCACTTGATCGCCATAGCCGTTGAACATCTGCGTGGGAATCGGACGCGCAAAAAGGCCCGTGCCGAGCCGGTGTTCGGTCGCCTGGCTCCAGCGCACCGTGTCCACATTCGGATTTACGTTGGAATAGAATCCGTACCACTCCGGATTTTCTGTGCTCCACGTGGTCGGCGGCTGATTCTTCACGAAACGAATCTTCACCAGCGACTTGATGCTCTTGTAGCCATACTTCCACGGAATCACCATGCGCACCGGCGCGCCGTCCTGATTCGGCAGCGTCTCGCCGTACATGCCTACGCACAGCAGCGTCAGCGGATGCATCGCTTCATCCATCCGCAATCCCTCGACGTACGGAAACGGTATACCCGCCTCCGGGCCTTCCGGCATTTGCCGCGTGTCGTAATAGCTCTGAAACGCCACGTACTTCGCCTTCGGCGTCGGCTCCGCCAGCTTCACTAAGTTGCTGAATGAATACCCGATCCACGGCACTACCATAGACCAAGCCTCTACGCAGCGATGGCGGTAGATGCGCTCTTCGAGTGACGCAATTTTCATAATGTCGTCCATGCTCAATTTCAGCGGCTTTTTCACTTCGCCTTCAATCGACACTTCCCACGGCGAAGTCCGGAAATTTTTCGCGTTGCGCGACGGGTCGCCTTTTCCCGTGCCAAATTCGTAAAAGTTGTTGTACGTGGTCACGTCGCCTTCCGGCGTCACTTTATCGCTCGCCTGAAATGGCCCTTTTTTCACGCCGCTCAGCGGCCTTGGCACCGAACCCGTTCCCGGCCCGGAAAACCAATCGCCCGCGTATTTCCACCCGCCTACCGCGACGCTCGTCGCCAGCAGGCCAAACAAAAAGTTCCGCCGGTTCGCGTACATCCCCTTCGGCGTCACTTCCGAATAGCTCAATTCATCCTTGCGCTTTATCATCATGGCCGTCTCTCCATGAACAAGTACTCTGCTCGAATACCAGTTGGATGTACTTCACTTCGTGTCACTAGTCTGTGTGAGAACGCCGGGTTTTCGCCAGGGCACGGTTTCAACCGTGCCGTAAACGTCGCATTTTCATCGCGGCTTTAGCCGCTGGGGTCTGTATTTCGCCTTTGCCACCCAAACTCACTAAGCGTGTTAGATGCGCCTGCTTCGCTATTTGATTGCGCTGTTTTCCGGCGAGTTATTGTACGCAGCACAAGAGAAATATTTTTGCCCCGGGCTAACGTAGATAATTGGAAGGAGGGCCCATGGCGCTGAAAATATGGCAGTTCATCAGCATTTTTCTCTTGGCTCTCGTCGGTCTTGCTCTCGTCCTCATCGCCGCCCTCTGATGGGCCGCATGAGCAACCGTTTTGCGTATCCGCAAGGCGCGAGTCCAACTTCCCCGGGCCGTAACTAAATTAAAAACAATTGTTTAGGTGCGACCCTGCTCGTCCGTCCAGGGATGCCTTTTCGCGCACACGTCCCGCGGCGCACGGTTGACCTCCGCCCTCCCGCGCCCTAGCCTGACAATACAGGGGAAGACCTGCTCATTCGTTAGTCTGCACGACTGAGGACGCAACATGCGAATTCGAGAATGTCCATTCTGCGGCAAGAAAATCTCTACCACTGGCAGAGATTGCCCGCTTTGCCACGAAACGCTGCCAGAGCGCCGCATTGCTGCCGGTAGCACCGTAACACCCGGTCGCAACATGCTTCGCCGCGGCCTCTTCTACATGATGTGCGTCGCCGCCATTTACTATTTTCTGTCGCCGGCCAGTCCCTACAAGCTCAAAGTGCCTTTTGCCTTGTTGCCGCTGCTGACCACCTATTTCCTCCCGCTCTTTTTTCTCCTCGGCCTCGGCATCGCCCTCTACGGTCTCTTCCAACACGTCCGCGCCCGCGCCTAAGGGAACCCGCCGAAGCGGCAATCCTCATGCTCCACGATCTTTTGCGTTTTACGACCCTCAACGGTGTCGCTCGTTCTAGAGAAAAGGTCATTCGCGAATTCAGCGAATGTGAGCGCATCTGCAAGCAGTGTCTCCGTTAGGGACACGCGTTTGATGATGGTCTCGAGCTCTTAAAGTCCTGGAAAGAGGAAGCTCTACTCGACTAGCATCCGCCCCGCAAAATCCGCGCTTAACCCGTAGGAACCGTGCTAGCTGCTGTGTGTTAGCATGAGCGCGTTATGCAGTTGGAGACACCCACTCCGCTCGACTTCTATACCCGGCGCGCGAAAGAGATGGAATTTGCCGCGGAGGAAATCAACATGCGACGTAGGTCGTGCCAGGTATGGTGGATCATTCTCGGGTTGCTCGCGTGCGTATTTCTCTACGGATCCTTAATTGCCAAGAAGTTACCGGTCTGGCCTGCCATCCTTCCCATGGCAGCGGTTGCAGTCCTCATGAAACGAGCTGAACAGCATTGCCGCAAAGTGCTGAAGCTGCTTAGCGTTCGCGAGTATTACGACAAAGGAATTGCGCGGCTCAAGCGTGACTGGGACTCACTCGATGACGGGAAAGACTTCCTCGATCCTGCACACATTTACGCGACAGACCTGGATCTGTTCGGTCGAGGCTCTCTTTTTCAATTGTTGTGCTCGGCGCGAACGCACACAGGCCGCGAGACCCTGGCAGCTTGGATGAAAACTCTCGCCTCTCACGACGAAGTCCTCGCTAGGCGGGAAGCTATTTTCGAACTCCGCGACCGCCGTGACTTGTTTGAATCAGTCGCCGCCGCGGGAACCAGTGTGTTCTCCAATTGCCGGCCAGGCACGTTTCGCAACTGGATCGCGGAAATGTCATCTCGGCCTTGCTTTCCGTCGTGGGCTCCTCTGCTGCCTTTTCTGCTGGTGCCTGTTCTGATAGCGCTTCCTTTCTTCTATTGGACCGGCCATCTCGCCTTAATAAATCTGTGGCTGTGCGGTGGTGCGGTGCTTGCGGCCGAGGCGGCGTTTGCGTGGGCCTTTTCAGAACGGGTGCGATTCACCATTCAATCTGTCCAGATGCCCTCGATAGAGCTCCCCATCGTGTGTGAACTCCTCGGTATCATCGAACGCGAACATTTCTCTTCAGCAAAACTTACGGCCCTCGCCAGTCGGCTGAAAGGCGGCAAATCTACCGCTTGCTATTGCGTCCGCCGCTTGAACCGTTTCATCCACCTCCTGGAAGAGCGCGAGAACCCATGGTTTGCGATTGTGTCATGGTGCCTGCTGTGGGGTACGCAACTCTCGATGGCAATCGACAGGTGGCATCGGCGTCATGGCGCGGAGCTGCTGGAATATCTTGCCGTTCTTGGAGAATTCGAAGCTCTGATTTCTCTGAGTGCATATGCCTTCGAGCATCCCCGCGATGTTTTCCCGGAGATCGCCGAACAAGGGCCTTCGTTTGACGCGCAACAGCTTGGCCATCCGCTTCTCGACGAGAACATATGCGTGCCGAACGATGTGCAGTTGGGAGGGGCCCCACGATTTCTCATCGTCAGCGGATCGAATATGTCCGGAAAGAGCACATTCTTGCGCGCCGTCGGAGTCAACGCCGTGCTTTCGTGGATGGGCGCCCCCGCACGATGCGCTGCGCTGCGCATTTCCAAACTGGACGTAGCTGCGGCAATCCGCGTCCAGGATTCGGTGACGGACGGCCGCTCTCATTTTTTCGCCGAGATGGAGCGCGTGCGCCGCATGATTGATCTCGCGAGCGAAGGCCCGCTGCTGTTTTTGGTCGACGAGATCATGAGCGGCACAAATTCCAAGGATCGCCGCATCGCGGCTGAGTGGGTCATCCGCGCCCTATTGCGCCGCAATGCGATCGGCCTGATTACCACGCACGATCTCACTCTCACCGAGATTGCGGCAAACGGATTGCCAGGCCGCAACGTCTGCTTCGAGGATTCCGGCGTGGGTGGAGAATTGAAATTTGATTACAAGCTGCACTCTGGATTGCTGACCCGCTCCAACGCGCTGAATATCGTCCGTATGCTGGGAATCGACACCGAAACGTGACATATCGGTGTCTTGTGGGTCGAAGCTCTAGCCTCCGCAATAAGCCGCATCAGCTGTTCAGTTTTGTAGCGCAGGCCCGCGCTTTTCTGAGGACCTGCGGCTTTTCAGGTTTGTAGCTGTCTCTGGATGAACTGCTGCGCGCCTTCCGACTGGCATCCGCCCAGCAAAACCGCTAAAATCATTGTGTAGCGCAGAGCGTCGCGCTCTTCGAAACTCTGCGGCTTTTCATCCATCATTCGTATCCGCGCATCTGAACGGACACCTATGGAACCAGCAATCGCTTCGCGTCACAATACGGTCGGCGTAAAAGTCGGCAAAGTCCAGGTCGGCGGCGGCGCGCCTGTCATCGTCCAGTCCATGACTAATACCGACACCGCCGACGCCGCCTCCACCACCAAGCAATATCTCGAACTCGCGCAGGCTGGCTCCGAAATCGTCCGCGTCACCGTCAACATTCCCGAAGCCGCCGCCGCCGTTCCCGAAATCAAGCGCCGCGTCCTCGACGCCGGATGCGACACGCCGCTCATCGGCGATTTTCACTACAACGGCCACGTCCTCCTCACCAAATATCCCGAGTGCGCCAAGGCCCTCGACAAATACCGCATCAATCCCGGCAATGTCGGCAAAGGCGCTCGCCGCGACGAACAATTCTCCACCATTTGCAAAGTCGCCGTGGACAATGGCAAGCCCGTGCGCATCGGCGTCAATGGCGGCTCGCTCAACCAGGAATTGGTCATGCAGAAAATGCAGGAGAACACCGACCGCAACCTCGGCCGCACCTCCGAAGAAATCATCAACGAATGCATGGTGCTATCCGCGATTCAGTCCACCGAACTCGCTCTCGCCTGCGGCCTGCGCAAGGATCAAATCATCATCTCCTGCAAAGTTTCGCGTCCGCGCGACCTCATCAGCATCTATCGCGAACTCGCCCGCAAAACGGATCAGCCTCTGCACCTCGGCCTCACCGAAGCCGGCATGGCCGCCAAAGGCCTCGTCTGGTCTGCTTCATCCATGGGCGTTCTCCTCGCCGAAGGCATAGGCGACACCATTCGCGTCTCCCTCACTCCTCGCCCGGGAGGCGACCGCCGCGACGAAGTCTACGCCGCCTGCGAACTTCTCCAGGCCCTCGGCCTCCGCTCTTTCGCACCGAGCGTCACCGCATGTCCCGGCTGTGGACGCACCACCAGCTCCACGTTCCAGGAACTTGCCGAACGCGTGCAGGGCTACATCCGCGAAAAAATGCCCGAGTGGAAAACCCAGTACGAAGGCGTGGAAGAATTGAAGCTCGCCGTGATGGGCTGCATCGTCAACGGCCCGGGCGAATCCCGCGCCGCCAACATCGGCATCAGCCTGCCGGGAACTGGCGAAGAGCCAAGCTGCCCCGTCTATATCGATGGCGAAAAATTCGTCACCCTCAAGGGCACTTACGACGAACTCTCCATCGCCTTCCAAAAACTCGTCGACGACTACGTCTCCGGCAAATATCCGCGCCGCGTCCCCGGCTCGCTTCCGCCCGCTATCCGCATGCCCGAACCTGCTACCGCCGCCCCCCGCCTCCACGTCATCTCGTAAAAAGTGTTTGTCATTCCGAGCCCGTTCGCGTGTTGTGCGAACGGTGCGAGGAATCTGCTTTTTTTTTGGAGTGCGGCGGTCCGCATCGCGGACTCCGGCGAAGCCGGAGCTCGACGCCGCTTTGCTTGAGGCACAGGCTTCAGCCTGTGTGTTTTTTATGGAGTGCGGCGCTCCCTCCGCGTCCTGGCATAGCACGTCCGACATTGTGTAAAGAGGTGTCATCCCGCCTGCCCTGAGGCACGAAGGGAACCCGGTCGCGCCTTTGGCGAACGGTGGTGAGGGACCTGCTTTGCCTTTTTTGTGGAGTGCGGCGGCTCGACGCCGCTTTGCCCTTCGGCTCGCGCGCTCCTGTTTACTTTATTTGGATGCGGTCGAATTTGCCGTAGGGAGCCATGTCCGACAGGATGACCGTATCGCCCAAGTTCAAGCCGCTCAGGACTTGGATCGTACTCACGGATGCACGTCCGAACTTCACATTGACGCGCACCGCTTCTTTGCCATTGTCGCCAACCTTGAACAAAGACAGCTCCGAGTTCGGATTGCTGTTCACCGGCCGTCCGATGTAAAGAACGTTTTCGAGCTTACCTACGTCAATTGTGGCATCGAGTTTTGAGGCGCCGGCTCCTTGCGGCAAAGCGGAATCGAGCGCGATGCGTATGCCGCGCATTCCGGACACTGAGTTAAGAGCCAAAGCCACTACGTGTCCCGGAACGACACCGTTATGCGTATCAATCGATGCGCTCTGATCAAGGTGCACGTCGCGCGCCATATTTTCAGGCAACAACACTCTCGCGACCAAACGTATGGAACCATCTGGGCGCACGAGTTCCCCCTCACCGCGCACCTGTAAAACCATGTCGCCTTTCTTCACCTTGTCCGTCCAGATGGTGTTCGCGTCGACGACGGGCTTGCTAGCAACGGGCGGTTGTTCCTGCGCAACCGTGCGAGACGATGTCTCCAGAGTCATTACAGTTTGTGTTGCGCTGCGCGCGACGCGCGGCGCGGCTTTGAGAGGAAAAGTCCATACCGCGAATGTAGCGGCCAGCGCGAGCGTGCAGGCGATGACCGTCAATGAGGAAATCAGTCTTGCCCGAGACATATGAACCTCCTTTAGCATCAGCGCTACCCGCTGGGCGAGCTGACGCTCGACCAGAAATGGCGGCGCGGGAATGGTCGCAGTGCGGCCGTTTGTAAATTCAAGCAGAGCTTCCACGTAAGGCTCGGGGGACTTTGTGAGCCTTACCACTTCGTGGTCCACCACTTGCTCGCGCGCCAGCCGCACGCGCGCGATGAGCCAAGCGATAGCGGGATGAAACCAGAGCGCGGCGCGAATGATTTCTTCGACCAAGTGATGTACCCAATCGTGGCGTCGAGCATGAAGCAATTCGTGGCAGGCGATGGCGGCTTGGAGTCGAGCGTCCATGGACGGGAAAGTTTCGGGAAACAGAATCACCGGCGCTGAGAAGCCGAAAGTGACGGGCGAATCCACGTCGGCAGAAAGGCGGAACTCGGCGCGAGCTTTCACACGGGCGCGCATTTGTTCGAGAAGCGCGATGGATTCAACATTTTCGACGCGCGAGGAGAGCGGAGAAGATGTTCTCCGGAACTGGCGAAGTCTCAGAAGGCCCAGCGCGAAGATCACGAATCGCGCGACGATTCCAACGAAAATCACGACGCCCAGAACCTGAGCGATGATCTGAACGCTCGGAAGGTTCCAGTGCGAAAGGACGGGGGCAGGCGGCGCGACGACGCGCGTGACGTCGATCGGAGGAACGACAGCAGGCGCGGCAATACTTTCTACGTGACGCCACGGCTCGATGAACGGAAGCAACAGGCTGATTGCGAGGAGCGTTCGCCAATAGACGAGAAGCACGCGCGGCTGGTAAATCCGGAAAAGGCGCGGAAGAAATCCCGCGGCGAGCGCCAGCACAGCCACCTGCGCGCTCCAAAACGCCAGATTCGAAAGCCACAAGGGCACTTTGGCAAAGGTCATTTTATTTCCCCGAGCATGCGCTTAATGATTTGCAGCTCTTTTTCGCGAATGTGGCGCGTTTTGACGAGATGAACGAGGAGCGGTTCCGCTGAACCGTTGAAAACGCGATCCATGAATTCTCGAAGCATTCCGCCGATGACTTGATTCTTCGGATGCGCGGGGCGATAAACGAACGCGCGGTCCTGGCGGCGTTTTTTCAAGTAGCCCTTCGTCTCGAGGATTTTCATCATGGTCATCACCGTGGTGTAAGCGATTTTGCGATGCTCGAGCAGCGCTTCATAAATATCGCGTACGGTGGCGGTGTCGCGCTGCCAGACCAGCTTCATGATTTCCAGTTCCTGCGGAGTAAGTGTGGTGTGTTTAGGTCTCATGACTAGCAGTTGTATAGTACTAAAGAATTCGTATGTCAAGAAGAAAAACGAGCGAAGTATACGGGCGCGCGACCTTCCTCCTGCGCCGTCACATCCGGTAAATGCACAGCCCGCTGAGCAGCTTGGGGTAAAAATCCGTCGATTTCTGCGGCATCACATCGCCCGCCAGCGCAATCTCAACCACTTGCGCCACGCGCACGGGATTCAGCAGGAACGCAATTTGCGCCGCTC
>DASYYQ010000102.1:0-9379 GCA_035933545.1 Candidatus Acidiferrales bacterium
GACGGCAAAGTGATTTTCGCCAGAGGTTATGGCTACTCGGATCTGAAAAAGAAAACGCCTGTTTCACCGGCGACCACGCTTTTTCGCGTCGGCTCGGTCTCCAAGCTTTTCACCTGGACGGCGGTGATGCAGCTCGTGCAGGAAGGAAAGATCAACCTGGACGCGAACGTCAACCAGTATCTCGACTTTCGCATTCCTGAAACGTTCGGCAAGCCCTTAACCATGCGCGATTTGATGACCCACACGCCGGGCTTCGAGGAAGCCATCAAGGATTTAATCACTTTCAACGCGACGAAAATCCCTTCGCTCGGCGATTACCTGAAAACGCATCTGCCCAAGCAAATTTTCCCGCCCGGAACCATGGGCGCGTATTCGAATTATGGCGCGACGCTGGCGGGCTACATCGTGCAGCGCATTTCCGGCGAGCCGTTTGACGAGTACATCGAGCGGCACATTTTTCAGCCGCTGGGCATGACTCACGCGACGTTTCGCCAGCCGCTCCCGCCCAGCCTCGCGCCGGACATGTCGCAGGGATTCCAGACCGCTTCCAGCGGCGCCAAGCCGTTTGAAATCGTCGTCGCCGCGCCCGCCGGCGCCCTTTCCATTTCCGCGCTGGACATCACCCATTTCATGATCGCGCAGCTCGAAAACGGCTCTTACAACGGCGCGCAAATTCTCAGCCCGGCAACCGTGCAAGAAATGCACACGCGGCAGTACGCGCCCGATCCCCGCGTCCATGGCATGTGCCTGGGATTCTACGAAGAAACGCGCAACGGCCATCGCATCATCGGACATGGCGGCGACACCGTTTATTTTCACAGCGACTTGCATTTGATTCTCGACGCGGACACTGGCCTGTTCGTCTCCTACAACAGCCTGGGACACGGAGGAGTTTTGCCGCGCGGGCCGCTCTTCGACCATTTCATGGACCGCTATTTTCCCTACACGCCGAAAACCGGCTCCGTTCCCGAGACGGAGGCCACCGCTGATGCGCGTGCCGTCAGTGGCAGCTATATCTCCAGCCGCCGCCCGCAGACCAACATTTTTTACATGTTTGCGCTTCTCGGTGAAACGTCTGTTTCGCCCGGCAAAGACGGCACTTTGACTGTCGCCGGCATGAACGGCGTCAACGGCCAGCCGATTAGCTGGCACGAAGAGTCGCACAACGTCTGGTACGATCCAGCGGACCCGCAGAACAAAATCGTTTTCAAGAAGGGCGCGAATGGCCGCCTGGAAATTGCCCTGGAATATCCCTTCGAAGTGGATCAGCAGGTGAGCTGGTACCGCTCGAAGGGCTTCATCACGTTTATGCTCGTCGTTGCGCTTGGAATATTTGTGCTGACGCTGATTCTCTGGCCCATCGCTGCGCTTGCTCGCTGGCATTACGGGCACAAATGGGAAGTCAGCGACCGCGAGCGGCGCGCGCGCAGATGGGCGCGCATTGTTTGCGCCATTGATTTGGTTTTCTGGTGCGCATTTATCATCACGATTGTCGAAGCCGGCTCTCATTTGAACCTGCTTTCCTCGAGCGCCGATCCGTGGTTCCGCATCATTCAGATAATCGGCTGGCTTGGCGTTTTTGGCACGCTGCTCGCCCTGTGGAACTTCTGGGTCTCGGTGGGCGCACCGGGACGCTGGTGGTGGGCCCGCGTGCATGACGCTCTCATTGCGCTGGCCTGCATCGCCAGCCTGTGGCTCGTTTGGTTCACGCACCTGCTGCATTTCAGCCTGAACTACTGAGGCAGAATGCTGGAAACGCTAGCGAATAGCCGGCCACGAGGTTTATCGCGGACTGCATTCCCTGGGCATCGCTGCGCGTTCAATACGTGCTGCCCGCTCATCTTCCGCGCCGTTCAATTCGTAGCCCAGCCTTCCCAAGTGTAGGACGACGAACATTTAACAAGAACCGTTAAAACGCGAATTTCGATGTTCAAGCTCACTTTATCAAAGTGCGAAACCTGCCTCGGTAACGGCTTGCCGGAAAACACCTTAGAAAAAATATACTTTCGCTGGCTGTTCGCCGTCCGCAACTAGCAGATTGTGCAGCTAGTTAGCCTGATTTTGCGGGCATCCTGTAGGATTTTCTCTTAGTGCTGCTTGCGACACACAATGGTACGGTTGCACCATTTCCCAATTCGGGCGGTAGCGGCAAATTTAAGTGATGGGGTTGATTGTGCCGAAAGCCAGGCGAGACGCTCAAGAGACGGGAAGACTTCGACTTGCGTTCGAGTCGCTGCGCGCGTATTTCGCTCCGCCTGTGCCGCGTCGGGCTGACGAACAGGGTGCCGAAGAGCAAAATGCCGCGATGCCCAGCCCCGTTTATAAAATAGCCGACGAATCCGGCGCGCCAGAGAGCGATCCTGCTTCGCGTCCACGGAAAAATCCCCTCTTCACACGCCTGGCAAACTCTCTCGCTGTCTTTCGCAATTTTGCGGTTTCTTCATCTAGCCGCGCCTTTCACGCAGTGTCACGCGCAGCGAAGGCTTCCACCAATTTCGCTGCGCCGGCTTTCCGCCGCTTGGCTCACCGTGCCGCGGATTTCTCAGCGCGTGCCAAGACCTCATCCGCTGGCCAATCCGTGCACACTTCCTTCCGCGAGACGCTCGTCCGTCCGGTCACTTCCCTTCCCTTGGAACTCCGCCGCGGCCTGCGCCTGTTCCTCGATTTTCTGGCCGCGATTCGCGACCACATTTACGGCATCGCTGCCAACGTCAAGCTGCGCACCAAGTTCCTGCTCTCGCTCGTGCTGGTTACCAGCGCGCTGATGGCTGGCACGCTGCTCGTGGTCGGCCGCGTCGCCAAAGTCCAGGTCGAGCAGCAAATTGAGGAGCAATCCCACAACGCCGCGTTGACCTTCCAGGTGATGCAGCATCAGCGTGAAGTCGCGCTCCGCCACAAAGCCGAACTTCTCGCCACTTTGGCCATCCTGCGCAACGGCGATCCCACCGCTATTTCCACCGCCAGCGAAGACCCTTGGCAATCCGAGGACGTCAATCTTTTTATGATGACCGACCCGCACGGCCACGTACTCGCGCTGCACACCACGCTTATCGGCGACTTCAGCAAGAGTTCCGCAGAAGTTCTGCTCCGCCAGAGCCTTCGCGCGCATCGGACGACCGACTGGTGGGTCGGCGACGGTCATTTGTATCAAATTGTTCTGAAGCCAGTGATCGCTGGCCCGGATCAAGGCAACGCGCACCTGGGAACCGTGGTCGTTGGCAGCCTAATCGACAATGGCGTGGCCGGCGAACTGCACCGCATTTCGTCCACGGAAGTCGCCTTTCGCCGCGGCAATCAAATTTTGGTCAGCACGTTTTCGCCGCTCGAAGAGCACGATCTCGAACAGCAATCCACCGCCGCGACCACTCCGCAGCAACTGGAAATCGAAGGACAAAAATACATCGCCGATGCTGTGCCGTTGAACCCGGGCGTCGCCAAAGACGAAGTAGTCAGCCTGGTGGTCTTGAAATCCTACAACGAAGGAATCGCCTATCTCGCCAAATTGAATAGCCTGCTTTTGTGGCTGCTGCTGGCCACCGTTATCGTCGGCGCGATTCTGGTGCTGGTTATTTCCGATACCTTTACACGCCCCCTGAAAGCGCTCGTCGGCGGCGTTCGCGCGCTGGAAACCGGCGATTACCAGTATCCGCTAAAGCCCTCTGGCAACGATGAAGTCGCGCAAGTCACGCGCGCCTTTGGCCGCATGCGCACCACGCTGCAAAATAACGATGCCGAGCGCAGCCGCCTCGAAGAGCAGCTTCGCCGCTCGCAGCGCATGGAAGCCATGGGACACCTCGCCGGCGGCGTCGCGCACGATTTCAACAATTTGCTCACGGTCATCAAAGGCCATTGCGATTTCCTCCTCGACAGGCTTTCGCCCGCCGACGATTTGCGTTCCAGCGGCCAGCAAATCGCGAAGGCCGCCGACCGCGCCGCTTCGCTCACACGCCAATTGCTGATTTTTTCGCGCAAGCAAACCACGCAGCCGCGCGTTCTCGACCTCAACACCGTCGTCTCCGAAATGGGCAAGCTGCTCATGCGCCTGGTACGCGAAGACATCGACTTTTCCTTTACCGCCGGCAAAAACATCGGCCACGTGAAGGCTGACCCGTGCCACCTCGAGCAGGTGGTCATGAATCTCGTGGTGAACGCCTGCGATGCCATGCCTGACGGCGGCACGCTGAACATTCAGACGTATGATTTCGTCGTAGATACCGTTTTCGCGGAGACCCATGCGCCGCTGCACCCTGGAAAATATGTAGTCCTTGCCGTCAGCGACACGGGCTGCGGCATCGATGAACAATTGAAAGCGCACATTTTCGAGCCGTTCGTCACCACGAAAGGGGAAGGCAAAGGAACCGGCCTCGGCCTCGCCACTGTTTATGGCGCGGTCAAGCAAAGCAATGGTTTCGTGTGGGTGGATTCCGAAGTGGGCAAAGGCGCGCGCTTCGAAGTTTATTTGCCGTATACCGACGCGCCTCTCGACGCCGCGCCTTCTGCAGGCGCTTCTCCGGTTTCATGGCGTACCGAAACCGTCCTCATTGTCGAAGACGAAGACAGCGTCCGCGAACTCGCCTGCGAATATGTGCGCTCGGCTGGCTACAAAGTGCTCGCCGCGCGCGATGGCCTCGAAGCTCTCGCCCTCGTCGAACCCCCTGAGCAGCCGGTGCACATTTTGCTCGCCGACGTGGTCCTGCCGCAGATACGCGGCCCGGAACTCGCGCAGCGCCTCCGCGCGCGCCGCCCCAACCTGAAGGTGGTCTTCATGTCCGGCTACTTGGAATACGAGAAAGACGCCGAAACCGTCGCCGCCGGGAAATTATTTTTGCAGAAGCCGTTCACGCGCGACGCGCTGGTGCTGAAGCTCGAGGCCGCGCTCGCCAATGGCGCCGCTGTGTCTGCATCCTCCACGTCGAGCGATTTTATTTTTGGCCCCGCCGCAGGCTCCAATGGCGCAGACTCGAAGGCCACGGCGGACCGCACCGCCGCCGCTAACGGCAAAAGCGCCGCAGCCCAATCAACCGTCTCCACCGAGCCCGACGAGCCCGCAGAATCCGACCTCGCTCCCCTCCCCTCGTAAACGCTCTCGCCCGTACGTTCCGGCGACATCGGCGATGGATTGAGCATCGGTCACGCCTCCACGCACACTATAATGTAATTCCCTGCCACGACATTACGCTCTGGCCGTTACGAAGACGCGTCCAAAACTTTCTTCCCGTCGAGTCTTTCAAAACGTGCTTAAACGAGAATGACGAGCAGCGCCTCCGGCCCTTACTGAGAAAGATTCACTGACCCTCGTCTCTGCTCGCCACTCGTCACTCTTTTCTTAGCTATGCTGGCCGGCCGCCTTGGCCATCCATTCTTTCGAGCGCCGTTCCATCTCTTGCGGACTCACATTCTCAACGTGCGTCGCAACTCCCCACTTGTACCCGAACGGATCCGTCAGCTTGCCGAAACGGTCGCCCCAAAACTGGTTCGACAGCGGCATATCGATTTTTGCGCCCGCCGCCACGGCGTTGTTGAACACGTGGTCGCAGTCCTCGACGTACAACACCAGATAATGCCCGCCGAGGTCCTTTGGCGCAGTGGACATTGCCGGAAATTCATCATTCACCATGAATTTTGAATCGCCGATTTGCAGCTCCGAATGCCCCACTGTGCCGCCGGGACCGTCCAGCCGGTGCAGTTCCTTTGCGCCAAACGCTCTTTTGTAAAATTCGATGGCCTTCGCCGCGTTTTTACACGTCAGCGAAGGCGTAATCGTGTGATACCCCTCCGGAATCGGTCGAACTGGATTTGCCATGGAAAATTCTCCTTGCGCAGAATTTTACTTCGGGGATTTTCGGGGGCTGTAACAGTCACGAGTCTACACCCGCGCCGCGATTTTGCAATGCCGGAAAGTTCACCTGTGGATTTTGCATTCGACGCACGTAGTAAAATCCTCTCATTCGCGAATAGCAACCATGTTCCGTTTGCGGGATGGCCGGGAACTTTCTCTGCGCTCCTCTCGTATCTCTCGTTGGGACGCAACGCAAACGGGCCTTGTAGGGACCGATTTAGTTTAGAGGCCCGCTGCTGCTCTTGGATTTGTATGGGCCGATTTACTTTATCGGCCCTGCGGCTCGCGTAGACCAATTCAGGTAGAATCGGGAGGCGCAATGAACACTCTTCTTCAGGATCTTCGCTACTCCATTCGCACGCTGGCGAAGTCGCCCGGCTTTACCGCCATCGCCATCCTCACGCTTGCGCTCGGCATTGGCGCCAACACCGCGCTTTTCTCCGTGGTGAACGGCGTTTTGCTCAGCCCGCTTCCCTATCCGCAGCCCGACCGTCTCGTCGCGCTCTATTCGCGCACACCCAACTTCACCGAATCTTCCATTTCGTATCCCAACTTTCTCGACTGGCAGCGCCAGAATAGGACGCTCAGCAATCTTGCTGCATGGCGCAGCGATTCCTTCAACATGACCGGCTCCGGCGAACCGGAACGGCTGCGCGGCGAAATGGTTTCCGCCGATTTTTTCCGGATCCTTGGCGTTGAGCCGCTCATCGGACGCAACTTCAGCTTGAACGATGATCACGCCGGCGCTGCGCCTGTCGTCATTCTCAGCAACTCTTTCTGGCAGCGCCGTTTCGGCGGCTCGCGGAAAATCCTCGGCCAAACGATTTCCCTGAACGGCACGGCGTACGCGGTCATCGGCGTTCTTCCCGCGAATTTTTATTTTCGTGCTGACAATTTTCCCAGTCACATGCCCGATATTTTTGTGTCCCTCGGCCAGTGGACCGACAAAACTTTTCTTGACCGCCGCGTCGGCATGGGCATGGACGCCATGGGCCGCCTCAAGCCCGGCGTCACCGTCGGGCAGGCGCGCGCGGACATGAACGGCGTCGCCGCAAATCTCGCCCGCGCCTATCCCGAGGCCGACAAAAATTCCGGCATCACGCTGATTCCTCTCAAACAAAGTATGGTCGGCGACATTGCTCCGCTTCTCTACGTTCTTCTCGCCGCCGTCGGATTCGTTCTGCTCATCGCCTGCGTCAATATCGCCAACTTGCTCCTCGCGCGCTCTACGGGACGCACCCGCGAATTCGCCATTCGCGCCGCGCTCGGCGCCAGTCGCGCCCGCATGGTTCGCCAGTTGCTCACCGAAAGCGTTCTGCTCGCCTTCACCGGCGGCCTCATCGGCCTGATTCTCGCCGCCTGGGGCACGCGCGCGGCTATCGCCATCCTCCCGCAAGCGCTTCCGCGCTCCGGAAACGTCGGCCTCGACGCCAGCGTTCTGCTTTTCACTCTAGGTGTCTCGCTTCTCGCCGGAATTTTGTTCGGACTCGCCCCCGCGCTTAAAACTTCACAGCGCAATCTGACCGAAACTCTAAAAGAAGGCGGACGCGGCTCGAGCGGCGCGCGCCATCGCTTACAGGGAATTTTCGTCATCGCGGAAACGGCCCTCGCTCTGATCCTTCTGGTTGGCGCAGGCCTGATGATTCGCAGCCTGGTCGCTCTTTGGAACGTTAATCCGGGATTCAATCCCCATAACGTGCTCACGTTCGGCGTCGCGTATCCCCCGTCCCTCGCGGCCGCGCCCCCTGATGCAGTCCGCAACGGCATGCGCCAGCTCGAGGCGGGCCTCGAAGCCGTTCCCGGCGCGCGCGCTGCTTCGCTGACCATCGGTTCGCAGCCGATGCAGGGCGATACTGATATCCCGTTCTGGATCGAAGGCCATCCCAAGCCGCCAACGGACAATCAAATGCCCGCGACGCTTCTTTACTTTGTCCTCCCCGATTATCTCAACGTCATGCAGACTCCGCTCCTTCGCGGCCGCTTCATCACCGCCGAGGACACTTTGCATTCCACTCCGGTCATCGTCATTGACGATTATTTCGCCAAGAAATTTTTCCCCAACGAAGATCCCATCGGCAAGCGCATCAACTTTGAAGTTCTCGACCTCCAGGCCGAAATCGTCGGCGTCGTCGGGCACATCAAGCAGTGGGGCCTCGACGAAAACGCGAAATCTCCCGTCCTCGCGCAGGGCTATATGTCCATCATGCAGATTCCGGATCGCTTCATACCTCTGCTCTCTAAAGGCTCGGAGGTTTTCGTGCGCACGCAAGGCCCGCCCGATGCGCTCGCCGCCTCAATTCGCCACGCAATCGAAAGCATCAACAGCAATGAAGTGATGTATGAGACAGAATCCATGGACGGCGTCATTTCCGATTCGCTCGCGTCGCGGCGCTTTGGCATGATTTTGCTCGGCGTCTTCGCGGCGCTGGCGCTGATTCTCGCCTGCGTCGGAATTTATGGCGTGATTTCCTATTTGGTGGGCCAGCGCACTCACGAAATTGGCGTGCGCATCGCTCTCGGCGCGCAACGCTCCGACGTTCTGCGCCTCATCCTCGGCGAAGGCACGCGCATGGCGCTCATCGGCGTGGCCATCGGCATTGTCGCCGCACTGGGCTTGACGCGCCTCATGGCCAGCGAACTTTTCGGCGTCACCGCGCACGACCCGCTTACTTTTGCCGGCGTCGCCGTTGTCCTCATGCTCGTCGCCGTCGCGGCGTGCTACATCCCCGCCCGCCGGGCCATGCGCGTCGACCCCATCGTCGCCTTGCGCTACGAGTAGTCTTCGTAGGGGCGACCCTTGGGTCGCCCGGGCGAGGCAAGCCTCGCCCCTACGAACCCGTCTGAGGAGGCACAAGTGAACACGCTGCTCCACGACCTTCGCCACGCACTGCGCACGCTGCGAAAATCTCCGTGGTTCTCTGCCGTCGCCATCCTCACTCTGGCTCTCGGCATCGGCGCAAACACCGCAATTTTTTCCATGCTCAACGGCATTTGGCTGCGCGCGCTTCCCTACTCTCAGCCAAAACAGCTCTATTCCATTCATGAATTTGTTCCTCAAATGGCGACCTACGGACCGCTCCCGGTGAACGGCGGAAATTTTCTCGCCTGGCGGAAAGAGTCCCACGCCTTTTCCTCGATGACCATGATTGACTCCGCCGACGGCAGCCTGCTCGACATGGGACGCCCACAATGGCTCTACGGCGCTGCCGTCACTTCCGGCTTTTTCGAAACCCTCGGCGTGCAGCCGCAAATCGGCCGCGCGTTTGCGCAACAGGACGCCGCGTTCGGCGGCAAGCCCGAAGTTATTTTGACGCACGCGCTGTGGCGCGAACAGTTCCACTCCGACCCGAACATTCTGGGCAAAGTGCTGAACCTCGGCGGCCGCCCCTTGACGGTCGTCGGCGTGATGCCCGCGAATTTCACGTTTCCTCGCATTCTGGCGCATGAACCGCAATATCTGATGACTTTTCCCTGGGCGCAGTGGAATTCGCGGCCCGGCATTGGCACGCACAATTATTTCGTCATCGCCAGACTCAAAAG
>DASYYQ010000019.1:0-7562 GCA_035933545.1 Candidatus Acidiferrales bacterium
TTTGAACGAATACCTGGCCTCGCCGTCGTACGGTTCTGAAAAGGTGGTTCCGTTGCACACTTTGGTGAAGGAAGACGCTGATCGGAATACGTCATGGTGGTGGACTGTGCCTTTGCCCCAACGTCAGCCTCCATCGGACTACCGCGCCAGATACTACGACCCCTCCACAGGAAGATTCCTGAGCGAGGACCCAATTCAGTTCTCTGGCGGTCTTAACTTCTATCCTTACGTGGAGGATGATCCCATCAATTTGACCGACGAGACCGGGATGGCTCCGAGCAGCTGCAAGGCAAAGAAGCCATGCTTCGCTCAGTTGAGGTTTCGGCCGGTAGAGAGCCCGTGGGAGGCAGCTGCGTCCGGTGCAACGCACTCTTTTTGGTACGTGCAGGATAGCAATGGCGTCCAATATATTGTTTCGGCTGGACCGACCGGCAAAAATAGCACCGGAACGCTGAACGTGTGGCCGCCAAATACTAACTTAATTCACAGAGAGAGTGTCTGCCCGAGTGGCAGAGGGCGAGGGTATTCTGGACCACTCACGACGTTAATCCTATCCGAGCTTGTCCGGATAGTTTTGGCGAATCCAGTTCTCGACTTCTTTCCGCATGCGCACGGCTAGCTTGCCGCTGGCATCGGCTTCCGCTTGCGAGACTAGCCCATAGTCGTCATAAGAACCGATGTTGCGTTTTCTGCGTAGCTTATCGAGCGTCGGGATGATCTTCCGTTCCGGGTCGATCGAAAATTCTAGCGCCTCGATCGTGCGGTAGTGTTCGTTGTTGCCTCTGATTACGCGGTATCCCGCGGCACGTAATGCCGCTGTCCCACACACGCGAATCGCATCATATGCCAGGGCCAACTGCACATCCGGAGACAGCTTTGCCGCGACCGCTTTCTCGTAATCCCCGAGGCGCCCGTCGGCTAGCGCGAGCAAACGGGCAATCTCTCTCTTTGGCGTCTGACTGAAGCCGTTCGAGCCAGCTATTTTTCACCCAGTTGTCGAAGGACATTTTCGTCGCCCAGAATGAAGAGCTTCTTCTCTGCCAGTACGTTGTTCAAAAAATTGCCCCTGAGTTTTGACTGAAACTCTTTGACCGAATAGACCGTGGGGTTGATCTCGCGATTCAGGGCTTTCTGAGCATCGGCCAACTTCGAGACCACAGTGCCGAAACCGACTTTGCCGATCACCATGAGATCAACATCGCTTCGTGGCGTTTCGCCCGACCGTGCAACGGAACCATAGACGAAGGCCAGATTGATCTTCGCCCGCAGGCCTTCGAGGGCAGAATACAAAACGTCGTGCATCCCAATGGTCTTCGTAACGAGGCTTTTGACCTCGGCGAAAACCGGGCTGTCCCTATTCGCGCTGTAAAGCGTCCGTGCGGCCTCGATTTTTCGAGTGACCAATCCGGCATCGACCAATTGACGGACCTCGCGTTGCACCGGACCAAGGCTCTTGCCTGTAAGACGGGCGAGCTGCCGCAGATAGAATGATTCGCCGACGTGACCGTACAAAACCGAAAGAACGGCCCCGCGGGTGCGACCAAATAAGGTGTCCGATAATATAGCCGCCGTACTCATTCTGAGGTCAAGTGTACCCTTTTAGGGTACAAAGAAGCAACCTGGTTCCGAGCGCAGCGAAGGAAACTACAATGGATCCCACGTGGAGCAGCGTTGCGGCAGGGCCCTCAGGAACACCATCCGGCAGCGCGTCATGTCATTTTCTCGCGGTCAGGCAAAAGCAGCAACAACCTCCGCAGAGATACCGCTGTCACCCTGCGTGGCCTTTGAACCGGGATGCTATGCCCGGAGGGCCTGAGAGTCAATATGTGCGTACTCAGACGAACTTCAGCCGGGCGGCCAGGCTGGTAACCGCCGGTGCGGACAATTCGGCTTTAAGGTGCGGAAGCGCCATCTTGTGATTTCCGCGAACGCCGTGACAAATAAGATCGCTGGCAAGTGCCAAGGCCATAACCGAAAACCGTCGCCTGGCAAAAATATCGGAAGGAATCCCGCGAGTCCTGGCTGGTGTACACTCTTCTGCCGAAGCGAGACCTGCAGCCCGGTTGTCTGAGAAATCGATTGCCGGGTATCCAGAGAGAGATGACACGAACGTCAAAGAGCAGCGGGAAAGGCCTTATGAAAAATCCAAAGAGCGCTCCGCGAGCCAGGCGGGCATTTGTGACGGCGTCGCTTTGCACATTTCTGTTGGTGCTGATTGTCGGGCCTGTCTCGGCCGCCGAGACCAATATCTCGGGACTGTGGGTCTTGCGGACTCCGACCGGTGACGGGAATTTTCGTGAGTTATTTCTCGATTTGAAGCAGGAGGGAGAACAGGTCAGCGGAAAAGTGATGTTCGGGCCCCATGGCGGCGTGCCGATCAGCGATGGGCGTTTGCACAATGGTATGCTGCACTTCATCGTAACCTTCGGGCGTCCTCCTCGCGTGCGGCAAGTCACCTTTGACGGCGCCGTCAAGGATCATAAGCTATTTCTTACTTCTACCGTGCCCGGCCGTGCTCCGATTCAGGGAGTCGCCGAGCGAACTGACGCGAAAGCCCTTCTGCCGCCTGCTCGCCTTCCTCTTCCCGCACTGCATGACGTTCCCGACAATGGTCTCGCTCGCACGCCACCCATGGGCTGGAATAGCTGGAACAAGTTCGCCGGCAAAGTGAACGATCAGGATGTTCGCGAAATGGCTGACGCCATGGTATCGAGCGGCATGAAGGCTGCCGGCTACACCTACATCAATATCGACGACACCTGGGAAGGCCCGCGAGACGCGCATGGGAACATCACGAGCAATCTCAAGTTCCCCGACATGAAGGCGCTGGCGGACTATGTTCATTCGAAAGGATTGAAAATCGGCCTTTACTCGTCGCCTGGCCCCAAGACCTGCGCCGGCTACGAGGGCAGTTACGGGCATGAACAGCAGGACGCCGATACCTACGCCGCCTGGGGATTCGATTACCTCAAATACGACTGGTGCAGTGCGGACGAAATCTACAGGACCGCGGAGATGCAGGCAGTGTATCAAAAGATGGGCGACGCCCTGCTGAAGACTGGCCGTCCGATCGTTTACAGCCTCTGCCAATACGGTGAAGACGAGGTCTGGACTTGGGGCGCGAAGGCCGGCGGAAATCTATGGCGCACAACCGGAGACATCCAAGATAGCTGGAAGGCCATGTCAGGAATCGGATTCCGGCAATTCGCCATCGCGCCTTACATACGGCCGGGGCACTGGAACGATCCGGACATGCTCGAAATAGGAAACGGCGGCATGACCGATGAGGAATACCGGACGCATATGAGTTTATGGTCCATGCTCGCGGCGCCGCTCCTTGCCGGCAACGATTTGAGAACGATGGCGGAGGCCACCAAAGAGATCCTCACAAACCGCGAGGTTATCGCCATTGATCAGGACCCGGAGGGAAAACCGGTCAAAAGGATTTCCGATCCGGCATCGGCCGCGGTTGTCTTGGTGCGCCCGTTGCATGATGGTTCGGTTGCCTTGGGACTTTTCAATCGGGCCGATCAGCCACAGAAAATCACTGTGAACTGGGCCGACGTCAATCTGGAAGGAAAAGCGTTGCACGTTCGCGACCTTTGGAAACATGAAGATATCGCGGCCTCGGGAGCGAGCTACACAGCAACTGTTCCTGCGCATGGCGTCGTTCTGCTGAAGGTGACCGCGACAGGAACGTGAGCACTGAAGGCCGAATGAAATCGGCAAGAGGCACAAGGATGCAAGGATTTCGCGTATGACTTCACTTCCGGATTGCCGGCTAGAACCAAAGGCGATCAATCGGCGGCCACTGCGCAGGGCACGATCGAATGGCCGCAATGTGACGCTGCGACAGCCAAAAACCGGCAACTTTGGTGCTTGCTCCGCCATGCAACAGTGCGTTCTGCAAGCCTTTTTCCGCGCGTCGCAATTTGTCGGTCTAAGAGCTATGTTACTTAGAACTTAACACCCGTGCGGGGCAGGCAACAGGACTGTTTCGGCATGTCGTGGTGGTGCAGCGATTGCCGTCCTTCCTGCTGTGAAAGTCCGCCTCGGCGCATTTCGCTTGCAATGCTGGATCCCGCTGTGGGCCGCGGCGCTTTGCGCGATCGCGCCGGCGCGAGCGCATGGTTTTCCGAGCAGGAATGCTCCGCTGGCTCTGGCTGCACTCTATCCAACCCGGACAACTGGTCAATCGCAAATGCCCGCGAAGAGCGACGGCGACTGGCTCGCGCGGGTGCGCGAGCGCGTGGCAGCACACGATCTCGAGGGGGCGCAGAAAATCGTAGACGCACGGCTCGCTGCGGCGCCGGAGGATTCGGACGCACTCGGCTGGCGCGCGCGACTTTTCGATTGGACGGGCAGACGTGCCGAGGCTGAGGCAACGTTCCGGCGGGCGCTCGAACTTTCGCCGCGCGACGCCGATCTTCTGCTGGGTCTGGCGCGATTGCTGGCGCAGGAAGGGCGCAATCGAGACGCGCTGGCGCTGCTCGATTTGGCGGCGCGAATTCCGCCGGCGCGCGCTGATGTTCTCAGCGAGCGAGGTCGCGTACTTGCGGCGATGGGACGCAAACAAGAAGCGCGTGCCGATTTTCTGCAGGCGCGTGCGCTCCAACCGGCGAATCTTTCTCCCGCCGATGATGAAGCGGCCGCGGGCTTGCGGTCGCTGGAAGCGCCAAGAGAATTGCCGCGCTTCGAAGCGGACTTCGGAAATGAAACCGACACGTTTAATTACACGAACGCAGCCAATGCGCAGACGGTCACATTCGTGGCCAGGCCGAATGCGCGATGGATTTTTTCAACCGAGGCGGATTCCTATCAGCGATTCGGCGCGCTCGCGCAGAAATTCGTCGGCGCGGCGACGCTAAGGCTGAATCGCTCGAATTCTTTCACCATTGCGGGCGGAGGCGGGAACGGCGATGGAATTATCCCGCGCGCGGAAGCTTATTTCGAATATGGGCACGGATTTCGCATTTCGGAAAGCGCGCCGGTGCGCGGGATCGAATTTGCCTACAACCAGCACTGGCTGTGGTACGAAAACGCGCACATTTTGGTGCTGACCGGCACCGCGGCGGCGGATTTTGCGCGGGATTTTCGCTGGACGGTTTCGGCAAACGGCGCGCGCAGCGGATTCGACGGAGATGCGGTGGCGTGGAAGCCTTCTGGCTACTCGAAGCTGGAGTTTCCGCTTCCGCGCGTAAAGGCTGAGCGGCTGCTGCTGAACGCGGCGTTCGCAGTGGGTTCAGAGAACTTCGGCGAATTGGACCAGGTGGGCGCGTTCGCGTCACGCACCTTTGGCGGCGGCGCGCGCGTGAGGTTCACTTCGCGGCAATTTGTCAATTTTTACGTGGCGCGGCAACTGCGCAGCGGCGGAAACACGGAAGGAATCTACGGCGTGAGCTATGAGGTGCGGTTCTAAATTGCACAAGGATGCTCCGGCGCAGTGCACGGTGGGGAATCGGCGGAGAACGGCGCGATGAATTCGCTTCCGCATTTGCGGCATTCGGTGAATCCGGAAGCGGCGGCGTTCGTTGTGCGCGCGATTCTGTTTTCCGTGGCGGGAATCGTCGCGCTGATCGGCTTCATTATTGTGCGCCGTTGGCTGCGGCGGCGGTATTTCGATCGGCTGGCGGACGCGGAATTTTACGTGCGGCAGCACTGGAACCAGATCCTTTCAGGCGAAATTCAGGCGGAGTGGCGCTCGATTCGAATCCGCGGCCGGGCCATCATCACGCTGATGCTGGACCGGCTGGACGTGGCCGACCACCAAGAAGGCGAGATACTGCGCAGCTTCCTGCGGCGCACGGGACTGCTTGATCGCATCGTGATTGACGCGCGGCGGCTTCGCGGCTGGCGGCGGGAAGAGGCTCTGGTGCGACTGGGGCGGACGCGGGCGCCGGAAGCCGTGCCGGCCCTGGTGGGTGCGCTTGACGATCCGCACCTCAATACGCAACTCGCGGCGGTACGCGGGCTGGCGCGAACGGGCCTTACCATCGCTGCCGAAGCGATGCTGGAGCGCTTGCTGACGGGCGAGTTGAAGCTTAAAGGAACATCGCTGCTGAACGCGCTGATGATCTGCACGCGCGCCAAACCACGAATCATTTTTCCGTACCTTTTTCTGGCGCGTGGCGAGAAGCGGGAATTGCTGGCGCGCGTCCTGGCGGAGGTGCCTGCGGACGCCGCAGCCGCGGCGCTCGGCGACGAAGTGCTGCTGCTGGCGGCCGATCCCCTGCCGGAGGTACGGGCGTGTGCCGCGCGCGCGCTGGCGCACCGGGAGCTTGCATTCGCGTTTCCCACACTGGCGACCCTGGCCAAGGATGAGGAGTGGTTCGTGCGCTTGCGGGCGGTGACCAGTTTGGGACATTTTGCCGACTCGCGCGCGGTGCCGGTTTTGCTGCATGGCATATGTGACGGCAATCGCCACGTTCGCCAGCGCGCGGCAGAGGCGCTGACGCATGTACCGGACGTAGTCAGCGTGCTGCGCGACGTGCTCGAAACAGGCGATGCCTATGCGCTGCAAGCGATGATTGCAGAACTCGACCGCACCGGGAACTTCACCAAATTGATTGAGCTGCTCGAATCAAGCGGCAGCCCCGTCGAACAGGGCGAGTCCGAGCGCTTGCTCCGTGCGCTCGAGTCCGGGGTGCAGAATCTTAGCGCGGTCATGCGCATTCCCGCGCCGCTAAAGCCAGTGAAAATGGCCTAACATGCGGGAATTACTCAACCTTTCGAATGACACGCTGTTCTTCTATTACCTCGCGTCCAATCTCATCTATCTGGCGCTGCTGATTGTCGCGCTGCTGTCCAGCCGGGCGCATCATCAGCACCTCGCGTCGCTGCGCCTCGAGCGCATAAAATTGTCGCCGCTGACCCCGCCGATTACGCTCGTCGCGCCCGCGCACAACGAAGAAGCGTCCATCATCCCTTCGGTGCGCTCGCTGCTGCGCGTGGATTATCCAGAACTGGAAGTGGTGGTGGTCAACGACGGCTCGACGGATGGCACGCTCGGGAAACTCGCGGAGGAATATCAGCTCGAACCCGCGCACCGGCTTTACATCGCGGAGATTGCCACGGCTCCAGTGAGGCGCATTTATCGCAGCCCTCGCGAACCGCGCCTGCTCGTGGTGGATAAGGAGAGCTGCGGCGCAAAAGCGGATGCCGTCAACGCCGGGCTGAACGTGGCGAGCAGCCCGTACACCTGCGTGGTGGACGCCGATTCGCTGCTGGAGCCGGACGCGCTGCTGCGCATCATGGTGAAAATTCTGGAAGACCCCAAGCGCGTGATCGCGGCGGGCGGAATTGTGCGCGTGCTGAATGGAAGCGAATTTTCCGGCGGGAAGATTCGCCGCGTGCGCTTGCCGAAAAGCCCGGTGGCGATTCTTCAAGTCGTTGAATACCTGCGCGCGTTTTTGATCGGGCGGGAAGCCTGGGCGCGCGGCAACATGCAAACGATTATTTCGGGCGCATTTGGCATCTTCCGGCGCGACGTGGTGATGCGCGCGGGCGGGTATCGCGCCGCGTCGATTGGCGAGGATTTCGATCTGGTGGCGCGGCTGCACCGC
>DASYYQ010000097.1:0-12254 GCA_035933545.1 Candidatus Acidiferrales bacterium
AGGCGGTACCCGTGGTTGTTTTCAGCCAAATCTGGCGCAGCTTGCTGCGGTAATTGCTGACCGTGGATGGGCAGAGTTCGTTGAATGGGCGTCTTGCCATGGTATGACTCCTAATGCCCGTCGTTTGTTTAGTGGTCGGGCTACATTAAGTGGCTTTGAAAGACGAAAATTTGAATTGTTTGTGGAATTGTCACCACGAAGTGTAGTCTGCGGCTTCGGATTGGTTGGAAGGATAATGCTCCCTCGCCGTGGAAAACGTGCGGGATGGAAGGAAAATCGCATCCAATGGTGCGCGGCAGTGCTACTGTGTGCTACTATTTCGAGGGTATTTGACGGCAAAGCCCTTACCCGGAAGTATCAAGGGGAGAGGCGGTTGCGCTATGTAAGATTAAATATGTGAATGGGTTATGTGATAGTAGCGCACCATAAACATATAGCTCCCCAACTTGACGGATTGGAATCCCCCCCTCTCCGCCATAACCTCGTTCGATTTTTTTAAGGGCTCAAGCGCCACGCCATTCCGGATGCCGCATGTCATGCAAAAGCATATCGAGGCACGCTCTGCACGTTTTTCCTTGACCCGCTTGGTGCGAAGTAAACAGATTCGTGATAGATTTCGCTCGTTTCCGGAGCGAATATGAGCCATCACCATGGAATGCGGAATTTTATCGGTTTCGCAATAGCGATGATTGCGGCTATAGTCATTTTTCCGGCGGCAATGCGGGCGCAGAGAGAACCGCGCGCGAATCCGCTTGCAGCCCTGAAGTATCGCTTTGTTGGGCCGGTTGGCAATCGCGCTGATGCCATTGTCGGCGAGCCGGGCAATCCGAACGTGGTTTACGTGGGCGCGGCGGCGGGCGGGATTTTCAAGACGAGAGACGGCGGCATCGATTGGGAACCGATTTTCGACCACGAAGACGTTGCCGCGATTGGCTCGCTGGCCATTGCGCCGTCGGCGCACAACATTGTATGGGCTGGAACCGGAGAACCGTTTTTGATCCGGCCCGATTATCCGATGGGCGACGGCATTTACAAATCCACCGACAGCGGCCGCACTTGGCAGCACATGGGTCTGGAGCTTACTGGACACATTGGCCGCATCGTAGTTGATCCGCACAATCCGAACATCGTTTTCGCGTGTGCGTTAGGCCAAGCGTATCGCCCGCAGAAGGAGCGCGGGATCTTCCGCACGGAGGATGGCGGGAAGACATGGCAGCAGGTGCTTTTCGTGAATGAAGACACAGGCTGCTCGGACCTTTCCATGGACGCGCACGATTCGCAAACTCTCTTTGCGGGCATGTGGCAGGTGGAGATTCGCACCTGGGATTTGAAGAGCGGCGGGCCGGGCAGCGGCGTTTATGTTTCGCACGACGGCGGCAACACCTGGCGTAAGCTTTCCGGGCATGGGCTGCCCGAGGCGAACGAAGCCGTGGGGAAAACGGCTGTGGCGGTCGCGCCGAGCGATTCCAATCGGGTGTACGCGCTAATTGAGGAAAAAACGCCGAGCCTATACCGCTCGGAAGATGGCGGGAAAACGTGGAAGCTGGTGAATCAGCAGCATGTGATGGCGGAGCGCGCGGCCTATTATGTGCGCTTCGCTGTGGCCCCGAACGATGAGAACCGGCTTTTCTTTGTCTCGGTGGGCTATAGCGTTTCGCTCGACGGCGGCAATACAGTCTCTATTCCCGGATTTGGCGCCTCCGAAGCGGATACGGGCGCTCCCGGATATGGATCGGCTGGAGGGGACAATCATGATATTTGGTTCGACCCATTGAACCCGCAGCGCGTGATGGTTGCCAACGACGCGGGGGCTTCGATCAGCTTGAATGGCGGCAAGAATTACGAGCGCGTGCAGTTACCCATTTCGCAGGTCTATCACGTTTTTACGGACAATCGGATTCCCTACTTCGTTTACGCAAACCGGCAGGATGGAACTTCGTTTCGCGGTCCGAGCAACAATCTTGAGGGCTCGGGGGGATTTTTCGGCGGCGGAATTTCCGTTGGCGAATGGACACACGTGGGAGGTTGCGAAAGCGGCTTCTCGATTCCCGATCCGGTGGACAACAATATTGTTTGGTCGGCGTGCTATGACGGCGAGTTGACGCGCATGGATCTGCGCACGGGCCAGGCGCGCAGCGTTACTGTGTGGCCGGATGCGACGTATGGCTGGGCGCCTGCGGACGTAAAATATCGCTGGCACTGGACTTTTCCGATTGATGTTTCGCCGCATGACCACAATCGCGTCTACGTGGGGAGCCAGTACGTGCACGAAACCGATAACGGCGGGCAGAGCTGGCGAGTCATTAGTCCGGATCTAACCACAAATGACAAGAGCCACCAGCAAAGCTCCGGTGGATTGGCTGGCGACAATCTGATGACGTTTGACGGCTCGACTTTATACGCGATTGCTGAGTCGCCAGTCGCCGCTGGGCTTATCTGGACGGGAAGCAATGATGGGCAGGTAAACATCACGCGCAATGGCGGGCGGAATTGGACTAATGTGACGAAAAATATTCCCAATCTGCCGAAGTGGGGCACTGTGGAGAATATCGAACCGTCGCATTTTGACGCCGGTACGGCATACATCACCGTGAATCTCGAGCAGGTTGGTGACTACGATCCTTACGTTTACAAAACCACAGACTATGGGTCTTCGTGGACGCTGATCAGCGCCGACGTGCCGAAATCGATGAACAGCAGCGCGCACTGCGTGATCGAAGATCCGGTGCGTAAAGGGATGCTTTATCTTGGCACGGACAATTCGGTTTACGTTTCATGGGATGACGGCGGGCATTGGATGCCGTTGCGAAACAATATGCCGCCCGCGCCGGTTTATTGGCTGACCATTCAGAAGCACTTCAGTGATCTGGTTGTGGGGACTTATGGGCGCGGAATTTGGATCCTTGACGATGTTACGCCGCTGCGGCAATTCGATAAAACGCAAGACGCCGCTATTTATCTTTTTAAGCCGCGCGATGCCTATCGCTTCCGAACTTTTGACAATACGCGAGAGGCTCCTTCGGGCAGCCACGTCATGGGAACCAATCCGCAATATGGCGCGGACATCAACTTCGATTTGAAAGCGCCAGCCGCGAAGGGCGAGATCACAATTGCGGGCGCAGATGGAAAGACGATTCGCACGATAAAAATCAAAGATTTGAAACCGGGGTTAAACCGCGTGTGGTGGGATCTCACATACGATCCGGCGACAGAAGTGAAGTTGCGCACAGCGCCGCCGGATGAGCCGTGGGTCGAAATTCCGAAATCCGGTTTCCGGCCACTGGTGAATTGGGTGCATTTCAGCGGCGGGCCGCGCGTCGCTCCCGGAAATTACGTGGTAAAGCTGTCGATTGATGGAAAGGATTCGAGTGTTCCTGTGCAAGTCCTAGCTGATCCTCATACTCTCGGGACGCAGATGGATATTGAGTCTGAAGTGCAATTTCTGCTGAAAATTCGCGGCGAGATGAGCGACGTGGCGGATATGATCAATCATATTGAATGGAGCAGAAGACAAACGGAAAACCTCGAGAAAATGTTTGGCGATGAAGCCAAATATGCTGGCGTAATGAAAGCGGCGAGGCAGCTCGAACAGCAGGAAATTGCGGTCGAGTCCAAACTGATGGATGTGCACCTCACCGGCCGGACCGAGGATTCATTCCGAAACCCCATGGGATTGTATGGGCGCATCACCAACTTGGGGGCGCTGATGAACGGCGCTCCCGGCGAAGGATCGAGCGGCGCGGATTTGCCGCCTACCGAGCAGGCGCTTGCGGTGAATGCGATGTATGTCCAGGACATTGCCGAAGCGCATCGGGCGTTTAACGCATTACGCGACAGGGATGTCGCAACCTTTAACGCCACGCTAAAAGCGAATCATGTGAATATGTCGATTTTACCGTAGTTTGTGTACGACAAACGAGCATGTTTCTGGCGTGGCCCTAGGTGATTTTCGTACGTCAGCACATGCAGTCTACCGCCGCGCCAGTCGCGCCACGAGACGCATCTGTTATCTCACTCGGTTAATGTTCTTTTCTCTTGACAGTTACTTGTTTCGGTAATATGGAGTCCAACAAATATCGAGTAAGCGAGACACTTGAAGCCAGGGTCCCGCGGACGAAGGGGACTTCGGCTCCTTGCGGAGGAAAGTTCCAGACTTCGAACTATCTTGTGGGGTGTGTTATGAAATTTCTCCGGCTGTGGTTGTGTCTTCTACTTGGCCTCTTTAGCGTGACTGTCGCTACCCACGCGCAAGACACCGCTTCGCTAACAGGCACGGTGACAGACAAAACTGGCGCGGTCGTGCCCAGCGCTATGGTTGTGCTGACCAATCCCGCGGTCGGAGTAAGCCGAACCGTCGCGACGAATAGCCAAGGCGCTTATCTCCTGCCAGGCCTGCCGCCTGGGCAGTACGACCTGACCGTGACGGCACCGGGTTTCCAGACCTTTCAGGCGACGGGCATTTCATTGGTAGTGGCGCAAAACGCGCGTCTCAACGTGACGCTCACACTGGGACGGGTGAATACGAAAGTCACCATCGAGGGGGGCAACGTCGCGCAGGTCGAAACGCAATCCTCCGAAATCGGCGGAACGATTAACGGAACGGAAGTGACGCAACTGGAGTTGAACGGCAGAAATTTCACTCAGTTAGTAACCCTGGTCCCCGGCGTCAGCAATCAGACAGGCCAGGACGAGGGCACGGTCGGCGTATATGGCGACGTCCTCTACAGCTTCAATGGCGGCCGCGAGGAATACAACAATTGGCAAATTGACGGCGGCGAAGTGATGGACAACGGTAGCAACAGCACCATTAATCTTTATCCCAGCATTGACTCCATCAGCGAAGTGCAGGTGATGACTTCGAATTACGGCGCAGAATATGGCGGCAGCGGCTCCGGCGCCGTGCAAGTTGAAACCAAGTCCGGGACCAGCCAGTTTCATGGCGATGTCTACGAATTCGTCCGCAATGACATGTTCAATGCGAACAATTTTTTCAACAACGCCACTGGCGTTCCGCGCCCGGCATACAAAAAGAATGATTACGGCTACACCATCGGGGGCCCCCTCTATATTCCCGGCCATTACAATGTCAATAAGAACAAAACTTTCTTTTTCTGGTCGGAAGAGTGGCGCAAGGAAAGCGTGGCCACTCAGTCCTTCAATCAGGCAGTTCCCACGGACGCGGAGCGCGGCATCGTAGGTGGAATCCAGACTGCGACGGCCAACTTCAGTGATTTGTGTCCGGACCCGAATAACACGTTCCTGGATTGTCCGATAAACCCCGCGACGGGTACCCAGTACGCAGGGAACCTAATACCGATTGACCCGAATGCGCAGGCTATTTTAGCAATGATTCCCCGCGCCAATGCCGATTCGAGCGCCGGCTGCGGCGGATTCGCCTGCTATGTCGCCGCTCCTTCGACTCCAACCTACTGGCGCGAAGAAACTTTGCGCCTCGACCACAACCTCACCGCCAGTGAACGGCTGATGTTCCGCTACATGCACGACTCCTGGAACACCGTAGTCCCTACCGTGATCCCCTGGGGCATTACCAGCTCATCTTTCCCGACGGTCCAGACCTACTTCACCGGCCCCGGCACAAGCCTCGTCGCGCGCCTCGATTCCGCGTTCTCTTCGACCTTCATGAACGAATTTGTCGCCAGCTACACCGACGACCCGCTTAACATGGTAAATCGAGGGCCCTGGCAGCGGCCCGGGTCCATGAATATGCCCGGACTTTTCAGCAACGGTTTCGGAGGCAAACTCCCCGGTGTCATCCTCAATGATCCCAACACCGCTTATAACGGCGGCTTTACCGAAGATCCCTCTTTCGTTCCCTGGAGCAACTCCGCGCCAACCTTCACCTATCGCGACAATATGGTCAAACTTATAGGCAATCACAACCTCCAGTTCGGAGCCTTCGCCCTTTTTTTTCAGAAGAACGAATACAGCGTCCCGGACATTCAGGGCCTGCTGACCTTCGACGCTACCGACTCCTCCGTGACTACCGGTAACGCCTTCGCTGACATGCTCCTCGGCCAGATCGCCTCTTTTCAGCAGACCGATGTCCAGCCCAAATATTACAACCGCTTCAAACTCGTCGAGCCCTACATCCAAGACGACTGGCACGTTCTGCCAAGGCTCACGCTGAATCTTGGCTTGCGCGTCAGTCTGTTCGGAACCACTCGCGAAAAATATCAGCAGGAGTTCAACTGGGAAGCGCAGGTCTGGAGTTCCACAAACGCGCCCGCCGTGGATCCCAATACCGGCGCATTAATTGACCCAAGCTCGAGTCAATTTCTTACCGTGAATGATCCGCGCGTTTACAATGGAGTGGTTCAGTGCGGTGCCCCCGGAGTTCCAGCCGGCTGCCTCAAAGGGCATCTCTTCAATCCCGCCCCGCGCATCGGTTTCGCGTGGGATGTTTTCGGCACCGGCAAAACCGCGGTCCGCGGCGGTTACGGAATCTTCTTCGATCATAGCAATGGCAACGAGTCCAACGCCGAAGGCCTGGAAGGCACGCCCCCGCTGGCGAAGACTTCTACCCAGCCAAATATCTCCGGATACGCGAATATTGGCGGGAGCGGGTCAACTCAGCTGGTCTATCCTCTGTCGCCCATTGCCATTGGCACCAAAGCTCTTTGGCCCTACGTGCAGCAATGGAATCTCGGTGTGCAACAGCAACTGCTGCCGAATACTGTGGCCACCATTGCCTACGTGGGCAGCAAGGGCACCCACTTGAATTTGCAGACGGATTTGAATCAGATTGCGCCCGTGCCGCTGGCCAACAATCCCTACAAGCTCGGGGAGGCCATCGGGCCCAACGATTGTTCCACTTTGACAACTCCGAGCGGTGTTGCCGTCACCGGCCAGGCGCTGATTAATCTCAACGTCGCCTGCGGAAATAACACTACCAACGACCCCTTCCGTCCTTTTGTCGGCTACAGCGATATCACTGGGCTGAAGAATGTTGCCAATTCCATCTATAACGCTCTTCAAATCTCAGTGCGCCGTTCCAAAGGGCCGCTCATACTCGACGTGGCCTATACCTACAGCCACTCGATTGATAATTCGTCCGACCGCTATGACGGCAGTTTTGTGAATTCCTATGATCTGGCCGCGAATCGCGCCAGTTCCAGCTTTGACCAGCGCCACATGCTCAATGTCAGCTACATTTACAGTATTCCCAGCTTCCACGAAAACGCTTGGGAGCGCGCTATTGTCGGAGGGTGGCAGCTCTCCGGCATCACCAGCTTCCAGACCGGTATTCCGTTCACCGTCACCTTCCCCTTGGACAATGCCGGCGTCGCCAACGCGCTGGGCTCGGGTTCATATCCCGATGTCGTCGGAGATCCCCACTCTTCGGCTATAGACGTTCCGGGAGTCGCTGGCCCGCAGCTCTACAATCCCGCTGCTTTCGCCGCGCCGCGAGGTTTGACCTTCGGCACGGCCGGCCGCAACTCCCTGAATCTTCCCCATCGCACCAATTTCGACATGGGTCTCTTCAAGAACTTCAAGATTCGCGAAGCAATGTCCGTTCAGTTTCGCGCCGAAGCATTCAATATTTTCAATCATACCCAATGGGAGGCGGTGGACGGTGCCTTCGGCGACAGCACTTTTCTACATCCCACGTCGGCGCATACTCCGCGGATTCTGCAATTTGCGCTAAAGTTCCTTTTCTAATTCGAGTAGAATCCACTCGATTGGCGGCGCGGACGACGTTGCGCCGCCGTCTATTCTTCATTATGAAGCCGGGGTGCTCGATGGGTGGGGAATCACACGTCAGGTGTCGATGTGTTGCGTTGACATTGTTACTGCTGGCGGTGCCGAGCGCTTTTGCACAGAGCGCGCCGGAGACGAATGGTCGTTTGCCGCTGCGCACAGGCTGGCAGTTGCAATCGTCATGCAAGATCAATGTAACTGGAGAGCAAATTTCAACCCCAGGCTTTCAGACTAGCGGCTGGCACTCCACGAGCGTGCCGTCCACCGTTGTGGCCGCTCTCGTGGCGGACGGAACCTACCCTGATCCCGATTACGGTATGAACCTGCGCAAAATTCCCGGGACCACGTATCCCATTGGCGCAATTTTTGCAAACTTGCCCATGCCGAGCGATAGTCCGTTTGCGTGTGCATGGTGGTACCGCGCGGAATTTTCTATGCCGCAGGATTTCCGGGGGCGCACGCTTTGGCTTCATTTCAAAGGCATCAATTACCGCGCGAATATCTGGATAAACGGAAGGAAATTTGCGGACGCGAAAGATGTGGCCGGGTCGTATCGCATTTATGATTTTGACGTGACGCAGTTTGTGAAGCCCGGCGCGGAGAACGCCGTGGCCGTCGAGACATTCGCGCCGACAGAAAAAGATTTGGCGATGAACTTTGTGGACTGGAATCCCGCGCCGCCGGACAAGGACATGGGACTGTGGGGCGACGTTTATCTGACGGCAAGCGGGCCGGTCGCGATAAATTATCCCGAAGTCATCACTCATTTTCGAGACTCATCGCTGGATGAGGCGGACTTGACCGTCGTGACGCAAGTGCGCAACGCATCGAACGCGCCGATAAGCGCGGTGGTGCAAGGCAGTATTGAAGATGTACACTTCGAGCAGACCGTGCAGCTCGCGGCCCAAGAAACGCGCAGCGTGACCTTCGCCCCGGCGCAATTCCCGCAGTTGCGCGTCAGCCATCCGAAAGTCTGGTGGCCTTACGGGCTGGGTGCGCAGAATCTCGAAACGCTCACGATGCAAACGCGGGTTGCAGGCGACCTTTCCGACCAGCAGCAAGTTCGCTTCGGGATTCGCGAAATCACCTCCGAAATGGAGCCGCCCGGTTATCTTCTCTTCCGAATTAATGGCAAGAAAATTCTCATTCGCGGCGGCGGCTGGGCGCCGGACATGCTCTTGCGCCAGTCGCGTCAGAAGCTCGAAGCGCAGTTCGATTACGTCCGCGAAATGGGTTTGAACACCATTCGCCTGGAAGGCAAGCTCGAGCCTGATGATTTTTTCAATCTCGCGGATGAGCGCGGCGTGTTGGTGATGGCCGGGTGGTGCTGCTGCAGTTTTTGGGAAGAATGGCAGAAATGGCGTCCAAGCGATTTGCAGACAGCCACTGGGCAGCTGAACTCGCAAATTTTGCGCTTACGCAGCCATCCCAGCTTGTTGGTATGGCTGAACGGCAGCGATAATCCGCCGCCGGCCGAGGTCGAGAGCGCGTATCTAGACGTTGAGCGCGAATTGCATTGGCCGAATCCGATTATATCTTCTGCTTCGGAGCGTCCCACGTCCGTTTCTGGTCCATCGGGAGTGAAGATGCGTGGCCCCTACGATTACGTTCCGCCGGGATATTGGTATGAAGACGACCGTCACGGCGGCGCCTACGGTTTTAACACAGAGACGAGCGCCGGGCCTGCGCCGGTGGTCGAGGGCAGCCTGAAAAGGATGATGCCGGCTGATGAAATCTGGCCGCCTAACGAATATTGGCATTTCCATTCCGGCTCCGGTGATTTTCAGCAACTCTCTGCATTTGACTACGCCATGGGTCAAATGTATGGCCCGGGCAGGGATTTGCAGGATTACGAGCGCAAAGCGCAGGCTATGGCTTATGAAAATGAGCGCGCCATGTTCGAAGCCTACGCCCGCAACAAATACAATTCGACGGGCGTGATTCAGTGGATGCTGAACAACGCGTGGCCTTCGCTCATCTGGCATCTTTATGATTACTATTTGCAGCCTGCCGGCGGATATTTTGGCGCGAAGAAAGCCAACGAGATGCTGCACGTGCAATATTCTTACGACGATCGCAGCGTGGTCGTCGTGAACAGCTTTTACCATCCCTTTTCCGGTCTGAGTCTTTCTGCGGAAGTTTATGATTTCAATTTGAAGCAGATTTTTTTGCGTCGCGTGGAAGTGAACGTCCCAGAAAATGTAAGCCAGCGGGTGCTGACGATTCCGGCGTTCCCCCAAACATCAGACCCTCGGGTTTATTTCGTAAAACTCCTGCTTCGCGACCATGCCGGCAAAACGCTCAGCTCGAATTTCTACTGGCTTTCGAGCCAGGCTCCAAAGTTCGAATGGTATTGGACCACCTACGAGCGCACGGAAGAACTTTCGTATGAAGATCTAAAAATGCTTGACATGCTGCCGCCCGTGAAGCTGGACGTCACCGCAGACCGGCAAGACGCGAACAGCGACGAGGTTGCCCTGCATCTGCACAATTCGAGCAGCCACTTGGCCTTCCAGGTGCGGCTGGCGATCAATGACGCCAGTGGAGATGAAGTGCTCCCCGTTTTCTGGAGCGACAATTATACCGAGCTGATGCCCGGCGAAAGCAAAACGATAACCGCGCGATATCCTTCATGGATCAAACTTAAAAGCGGCGCGAAACTCGAAGTCGGCGGGTGGAACATTGAGCCGGCAGCGATCTCGATTTCCTCCGCCCGCAATGCATCTACAAAATCCGCCACGAACTCGGCCCGGGCAGTCCGCTGATGCGCCCCCCAAATGCCGCCCTGCAGGTTCGAGCGAACTAAATGCCGGGCGAGCCATCCCAGCCGGTCACGCACGGAATCGGCCTGCGGCGCACGCTTGGCCTGTGGGACTTAATCCTCTACGGCATCATCATTATTCAGCCCGTGGCGCCGATGCCGTCTTTTGGCGTAGTGAGCACGGCGGCACACGGCCACGTGGTCACCGCGATTCTTATCGCCATGGTGGCCATGCTCTTCACTGCGATTAGCTATGGGCGCATGGCGCGCGCTTATCCAAGTGCCGGCTCCGCATTCACTTACGTGGGACGCGAGCTTCATCCTGCGCTGGGCTACATCACCGGATGGAGCATGGCCATGGACTATATTTTGAATCCATTGATCTGCACCATTTGGTGCAGCAAAGCGGCGCAGAATTTCTTTCCACAAATGCCCTACTTCCTCTGGGCCATTTTCTTCGCGCTGCTTTTCAGCTGGCTGAATCTTCGCGGAGTGGAAACTTCCGCGCGCATCAACGCATTCCTCGCGGCGGGCATGGGCATCGTCATCGTGATCTTCGTTTTTGAAGCGATTCGCTACATTTATCATCTTCCATATTATGGCTCGGGGTTTTTCACTCATCCGTTTTATAACCCGCAGACATTTTCTTCCTCCGCGCTGTTCCGCGGCACTTCCATCGCCGTACTCACGTATATCGGCTTCGACGGCATTTCCACTCTTTCCGAGGAAGTAAAAAATCCGCGCCGCAATGTTTTGCTGGCCACCGTGCTCGTTTGCGTCATTACCGGCGCACTGGCCTCAGTCGAAGTGTACCTGGCGCAACTCGTTTGGCCTGCTTCCCAGCCGTTTCCTGACGTGGACACGGCGTTCGTGCACATCTCCGGCCGAGTCGGCGGCATTTTCCTGTTTGGGCTGGTGAATCTGACTCTTCTAGTTGCGAATATCGGCTCGGGCATGAGTTCGCAGCTCGGCGCGGCGCGCCTTCTGTATGGCATGGGACGCAGCAATGCGCTGCCGCGTTCATTTTTTGGCTCGATCGAGCCAAAAAACCATATTCCCCGCAATAACGTCTTGCTGGTTGGCGCAATCGCGCTGGCCGGAGCGTTCGCCATCAGCTACACGCTTGGCGCGGAGATGCTGAATTTTGGCGCGCTCATCGCTTTCATGGGCGTGAACGCCTCGGCATTCGTCCGCTACTACCTGCGAGAGCAACAAAAGCGCTGGACGAATCTTGTGCCGCCAGTTTTAGGCTTCGCGATTTGCCTCTTCATCTGGCTGCATCTTGGCTGGCAAGCGAAGCTGGCTGGCGGCGTTTGGATGGCGGTGGGCATCGTTTACGGCGCTGTCAAAACAAAAGGATTTCGGAGCACGCTGGTGCAATTCGACTTTCCCGTGGACGACTCGCCCCGCCAAGAGTAAATGCTGTAAGATCTTTCTGCAACAGTCCCCTTGACTCGGCTTCATGAGTCAGAACGTGGCAATTTGCCAATACACGCCATTCCTAAACATAGGATGCAGCGAGGCTTACAACATAGAGCTTGACATTTTATACCTTATACACTAAGAAGCTCCCCTGGGGTGTCCGGTGTGCGGACTGGCTTCGCTCGAAAACCAAATCCTCTGGTATGTGCCAACTCGTGTTTTTGGCGGTTATTCCCATTTGAATTCGCCTGTTGGAGGCAATCGATGAGAACAGGATTCTTGCGGTATTTGTGGATCGCAACGACATTGGCCTTTTGCCTGTTGCCGGCGGCGTTGCGCGCGCAGGTCAGCA
>DASYYQ010000036.1:0-16183 GCA_035933545.1 Candidatus Acidiferrales bacterium
CGCGTCGTCCCCAGCGACACTCTGCGCGACGGTATTATCGAATATGCCTGCGCGACCCCGGCCAACTGCCCGGCCAGCAACGTCGTTGGTGTCAGCGGAACGAGCTACCCGGTGCAGGCCGGCTATTACGCATTGAGCCCCTCGCAACTGCAATCGCTCGATCCGCTGGATATCGGGCCTAGCTCCGTTGCCCTGAGCTACTTTAACGATTACCCGCACCCCAATAACCTTGGCGTCTCTTACGCGCCAAACTACGCGGGATACACCTTCGCCGCGCCAAGCCAGAATAAATATAACTGGTATATCGCCAGACTGGATTACAGGCTCACGCAAAACGGCAACCACACGCTTTTCTTCCGCGGCACGGGCGTGGATGACCGCTCAACCGGTGCCCCGTTTCTTCCGGGCAACAACTGCCCGCTGAATCCGGGAAAGCCTTGCTTGCCGGAGACGACCAACGGCGACCTGAGCAAAGGCTTTGTTGCCGGCTACACCGGAGTTTTTGGTCCGCATTGGGTCAATAGCCTCCGTTACGGTATCACTCGCTCAAGCTATGGCACGATTGGCGACTCCACTCAGGACTGGATTGGAATGCGGGGCCTCGACCAGGGCTATACTCGCACAAGCAATTGGATTTCCCCCGTGCACAACTTGATTGACACCGTCAGCTGGACGAAGGGCTCCCACGATTTCCAGTTCGGCACTAACATACTCTTCGTCCGAGCTCTTAGTCAGGGTTTCGGAACATCCTACAGTGACGCGCTAACAAACTCGGACTGGGTGGACACCTCCGGGTTTGCCAACCAATCCGGCTCGCCCTTGAATCCGCCTTCCGGCGGTTTTCCTGCAGTCGCCTCGAATTTTAATCTTGCATACGATTTCCCGCTCGTCACAATGATGGGCATGGCCACGGAAGTAGATGCACGCTACAACTTCCATGTGGACAGCCTCACGCAAGCTTCGCCAATCGCAGAAGGCGATCCCATCACTCGCCACTGGTCTACCAACACTTACAACCTTTTCTTCCAAGACACTTGGCAGGTCCTGCGCAACCTTTCCGTTACCTATGGGCTGAACTACCAGTTGATGACGCCGGTAACGGAAACAGCGGGACAGCAGGTCGAGCCGAACGTGAACATGGGGCTCTGGTTTAATCAGAGAGCCACAGGTATGTTGCAAGGAATTCCTTCAAATCAGGACGCGGTAATCAGCTTTGCTCCGTCCGGTTCCCACTGGGGCGGAACTGGTCTGTACAGCGCGCAGACCAGAGATTTCGCGCCTCGTATCGGCCTCGCTTGGTCCCCTCAGCCGAGCAGTGGGATATTGAATCGCATCTTTGGGGATAACAAAACATCTATCCGTGCCGGTTTTGGCATGTACTACGACAACTTTGGCCCCGAACTGGCGATGACTTATAACGCCTCTGGCGAGTTCGGACTTTCCACTGTGCTCCAGAATCCGGCGGGAACTCTAACGGTCGATCAAGCCCCGCGCATCACCGGCATGAACACGATTCCCACAACAGATAATAGCGGCAATAATCTAAAGCAGCCCGCGCCACCGGCTACTTTCCCAGTCACCTACACAGGAATCGAAGCGATTGCTCGCGGCATAGACCCATCCCTGCAATCGCCCTACTCTTACGCGGCTGACTTGTCTTTCCAGCGGGAACTGCCCGGCCAGATGACTCTGGATGTCGCCTACGTCGGGCATTTCGCCCACCGGTTGCTCGCATTGGACGACATTGCCAATCCGCTCGACTTGGTCGACACGAAGAGCAACATAGACTACTTCGCTGCGGCGACCAGGCTTTCTCAACTTGCCCGCCAGGGAACGCCCGATAGCGCCATCACTGCTTCGCTCATCGGGCCCACCGCACAATATTGGCAGGACATGATAAAGCCCCAGAGTTCCTACACACTGAAATCCACCGGCGGCACGACGACCGACCCTCTCGTCGCAACTTATGACATGTTTGCTTCGAAGCTGTACAACGAAACGAGCGCGCTCTACGATATGGATCGAGCCGTTTATGCCAGCCACGGCTGGCCCACGTTCGTGACCGGCTATCAAAGCTTCTACAACGCTCAATACTCGTCGCTATGGGACTGGCGCTCGATTGCCTGGTCAAACTACAACGCCCTGCAGGTCGGCCTGCATAAACAAACGTCTCACGGAGTTCTGTTTGGCTTCGATTACACCTATTCTCATGGGCTCGACGTCGAATCTATGGCCGAGCGCGGCGCTCATTATCTGACCGACAGCATCATCAACCCATTCGCGCCGCAACAGATGTACAGTTCCAGTGATTCCGACTTGCGGCATCAGATCAACGCCTATTGGGTTGCGCAGTTGCCCTTTGGTCACGGAAGGCCTTTCGCAAGCGGCGTCAGCAATTGGGCCAATGCTCTTATCGGCGGATGGCAGATCTCGGGAACTACTCGCTGGACCTCTGGCTTCCCCACCAGCGTGTTCATGGGTTACGTCTGGCCGACCAACTGGGACGAAATGGGCTGGGCGAATTTGACCGGTCAGCCGGTCGCGACCGGAACCACCATTGTGAACCAAGGCGCCCTCGGATTGCACCCGAACATTTTCAAGGATCCCGCCGCTGCAAGGCTCGGATTCGATTATGCCTATCCCGGCCAAAGCGGCGCCCGCAACTCCATCCGCGGAGACGGTTATTTTGGTTGGGACATGAATCTCGAAAAGCAGTGGAATATCCTGGAGCGACAAAGCATAGAAGCGCGCTGGAGCGTCTTCAACGTGCCTAATTCGGTTCGCTTCGACGCCTACGGGGGCAATAACTATGAATGGGATACAAGCACCTTCGGAAATTACAGCGGCAGCACACTCACCAACCCGCGCGTCATGGAGCTGGCGCTAATCTATCGATTCTGAAGTTCGTCCCGGCAAAGCAAACAAAAGGGAGGTGGAAACGCCTCCCTTCTTTTTTCGTACGCTTATATGTCTCCCGCCCGCAAATCGCTCTTTGGCTTCAGGAACCAAAGCCTACGCGCTAACGCTTTCCCGCTCCATGCCCTTCCCGCTCGCGCGCCACCGTTTCCCAGCGCTGAAGTTCCCCGCTTGCCCGCACCAAGCCTGGATGCGGGCCTGCGGGGCAGCGCCTACTTGCCGGCGTCGGCGGCTGAGGCCTGCCCGGCGCTGGCGGTTTCCGCGGGCTTCTGCTTCTCACGGGCTTCGCGCAGCAAAGCCTTGCGGCTCAGTTTGATTTTGTTTCCTTCGATGGCGAGAACCTTCACCATCACCTGATCGCCTTCCTTCAGCGCGTCGCGGACGGAACGAATGCGCTGCTCGGCGATTTCGCTGATGTGCAACAGGCCATCGGTGCCCGGGAAAAGCTCGACGAATGCGCCGAACTCCGCGATGCGCACCACTTTGCCGAGATAGGTCTTGCCCACTTCGGCGGTGGCGGTAACTTCGCGAACGCGCCGCAGCGCTTCCTCAGCGGCTTTTCCGTTCACCGCAAAAATGTGGACGCTGCCATCGTCGTTCACATCGATTTTCGCGCCAGTCGATTCGGTGATGGAGCGAATATTTTTTCCGCCCGGGCCGATCAGGTCGCGAATTTTGTCGGTTGGAATATTCAACATGGAGAGATGCGGCGCGTACTCGGAAATCTCGGTGCGTGAAGCGGGCAGCGAAGCTTCCATTTTGTCGAGAATTTCAAAGCGCGCTTTGCGGGCCTGCGCGAGCGCCTCGCGCATCATGGCGATGCTTACGCCGGTGACCTTTATATCCATTTGCAGCGCGGTGATGCCAGTGCGCGTCCCGGAGACCTTGAAATCCATGTCGCCATAATGATCTTCCGCGCCGGCGATGTCCGTTAGCACAGCGTAGTCATTTCCTTCGACCACTAGTCCCATAGCGATGCCCGCGCAGGGAGCTTTGATGGGCACGCCTGCATCCATCAGCGCCAAACATCCGCCGCAAACGGAAGCCATCGACGACGAACCGTTCGATTCCAGAATGTCGGAGACGACGCGAATGGCGTAGGGAAATTCGGCTTCGGGCGGAACAAGATTGGCGAGCGAGCGCTCGGCGAGCGCGCCGTGGCCAACTTCGCGGCGGCCCGGGCCTCGCAGCATTTTCACTTCGCCGACTGAGAATGGCGGAAAGTTGTAATGCAGCATGAAGCGCTTGAAGACGTCCTGCTCGAAAAGCAAATCGAGGCGCTGCATGTCGTCTTTTGTGCCCAGCGTCACCGTAGCGAGCGCCTGAGTTTCCCCGCGCGTGAAAAGCGCCGAACCATGCACGCGCGGCAACATGCCGACTTCGCAAGTGATTTTGCGAATCTGGTCGAACGCGCGCGCATCCGGACGGCGATGCTTTTTGATTATGTCGTCGCGGAAAAGGCGTTCGCGCAGCCGCTCAAACGCGCGGGAGGCCATTTTGCGCTTGTCGCTGTCTTCCTCTGGAATTCCTTCCAGAATCTCCTTTTCGATCGCCGCCACGCGTCCATAGCTCTCGAGCTTCGGATATTTTGCTGTGTCGAGTGCATCGTGCAGGCGCTCGCCGTACTTTGATTCGATCTGTTTCGCCAGCGACTCGTCGAATGCGGGCGGGACCACCGCAGCCTTTTGCGGCTTCACGGCGGAGTGGAGTTCGCGAATTGCGCCGATGATTTTCTTGATTTGTTCGTGGCCGAAGGTCAATGCGTCAGTGACGGTTTCTTCGGAGACTTCCAGAGCGCCAGCCTCGACCATCACGATGGCCTGCTCTGTTCCGGCGACAACAATGTTCAGCAGACTGGATTTCTGCTCGATAACCGTGGGATTGACAACCAAACTGCCTTCCAGCAAGCCCACGCGAACCGCGGCAATCGGATTGGTGAAAGGAATATTGGAGCAGTAAAGCGCCGCAGAAGCGGCAGTCACGCCCAGAACATCGGGATCGTTTTCGCTGTCCGCCGAAAGCACCATGCTGATGATTTGCGTTTCCGTAGACCAACCATCCGGAAAAAGCGGCCGAAGCGGCCGGTCAATTAAACGCGAAACCAGAATCTCGCGCTCCGTGGGACGCCCTTCGCGCTTGAAAAAGCCTCCCGGAATTCTGCCTGCGGAATAGGTATACTCGCGGTAATCCACGGTGAGCGGCAAAAAATCTTTTTCCGTGGCTTTGTTATCCATGCACGCGGTTGCCAAAATTACCGTGTCGCCGTAACGCAGCACCACTGCGCCATTCGCCTGACGAGCCATTTTGCCCGTCTCAAAACTCATTTGCCGACCGCCAATTTCTATACTCGTCTGATGCGCCATTTGCACTTTCCTCTGCGCTACCGGCTCGCCGGTGCGCGTTTTAGTTTGCGGGGAAATCCCCGATTCGTTTGAGAAGAGAAAGCGAGCGCGGAGTGGATGCGCTGCCTGATCTTACCGATTCAGCGGGAAGGTTTGCGTACACGAATCCCCGGCGGCCCCACAAAGCAGTTCGTTGCGTAGGGTTAAATTCCAGGTGAGCGTGAAACGGCTGGGTTCAGAAGCCGTATTACTTGCGCAAACTAAGTCTCTCGACAATCTCGCGATACCGATCCGGGTCGCGCCGGTTCAGGTACTCCAAAAGCCTGCGGCGGCGGTTCACCATCATGATGAGCCCTCGCCGCGACGAATGATCTTTCACATGGGCTTTGAGATGAGTGGTCAAATAGTTGATGCGCTCGCTGAGTAACGCAATCTGCACTTCCGGCGAACCAGTATCTTTCTCGGCCCTGCGGAACTGCTCGATAATGCCTATGTTGGCCTCGCTCAACTCAGAACCTCCTGAATCGTCACACCCTGCTCTATGCTTGTCTCTTCTGTGTCCTAAAAATCGTAGCACAGAGTGACGCCCGGACAACAGAATTTTTTTTGCAATCGGGGATTTCGCTGATTTTTGAAATGTTCCTGACAAGCACAATTGTGCGTTGGACGAAAAACTAAAAAAAACGCTAGTGCGGCGAGTCGCTAGCTCCGTTGCAAGAATATGCGGCTTTCAAGGGCGGCCCGGCCAAAAGCGCCGGAGGTAAACAGAGCCCGAAAATGCGGAGGTTAACATCGGAGGTAAAGCGGCAATCCCCTGAAGAGCACGAATGAAGCGCGGCTAGTGATTATTGGCTTTTACGAGGGCGAGAAATTCGTCGCGGGTCTGCTTGTTCTCCCGAAACGCGCCGAGCATCGCGCTGGTTACCGCAGAAGATTGCTGCTTCTCGACGCCGCGCATCACCATGCACAAATGGCGCGCCTCGATGATGACGCCCACGCCTCCAGGACTCAACTTCGCCTCGATCGCTTTGGCGATTTGATTCGTCAGCCGCTCCTGAATTTGCAGGCGGCGCGCGTACATATTCACAAGCCGCGCAACTTTGCTCAGACCGATCACTTTTTTCGTGGGGATATACGCAACGTGGCATCGTCCAAAAAACGGCAGCAGGTGATGCTCGCAGAGGCTGTAAACTTCGATGTCTTTCACGACCACCATCTCGTCGTAACACACGCTGAAAGTGGCGCCGTTGAGAATGGTGTCGGGATCCTGGCGATAGCCGCTGGTGAGGAAGCGCAGCGCCTTCTCGAAGCGCTCCGGCGTGCGGCGCAAGCCTTCGCGAGCGGGATCTTCGCCGAGCAGAACAATGACACGGCGAATCAGGTCCGCAATGGTTTCGGTGTCTTCAGGCTTCGCAAGAGCAATTGTCTTCGCGTTAGCGTCGCTCATTTCGACTGCTCCTCGTAAGCGGCGTGCGACTCTTCTTCACGCGCTGCGCCGCTCTCGGCAATGTATTCAAAGCTGTTTTTCCCCGTTTCTTCGATGCGCACGCGCTCGATGCGCGCCTGCTCAAAACCGCTGAGGCGCTGGAAAATCACGCGGCACAAATTCTCCGTAGTTGGAACGCATTCGCGAAATTCCGGCACTTGCTCGTTCAAGTAAACGTGGTCGAAATCGTCGAGCACTTTCGAGCGAATCACTTCGTCGAGATCCGTCAGATTCACAATCATTCCTGTCGCTGGATTGACTGGGCCTGTAACGGTAATCTCCATCGCGTAGTTATGACCATGACCGTAGGGATTGGCGCATTTGCCAAAAACGCGACGGTTTTGCGCATCGTTCCAGTCAGCGCGAAACAGCCGGTGCGAAGCGGCAAACGAATAGCGGCGCGTAACCGAAACTTTCATCGGCCATCCCGCGCGCAATCCACGAATAAATCTGGCGATTCGTACAAGCGGAGATGATCCAAGCGGCCTTGGGTAATTTGCGGATCAAGGATTCTCCAAATGGCTGAGGCCACTTCCTCGCACGTTGGAATTTTGCCTTGCAGCTCCGGCACTTCGTGATTCAAGTGGCGATGGTCAAAACGCGCCGTCACTTCGCGGTCCAGAATGTCCTTCAGCTCGTTCAGATCGAGAATCATTCCCGTCTGTGGGTCAGGCTCGCCCGCAATGGTGACCTCCAGAACGTAATTGTGCCCATGACCGTGCGGATTATTGCACTTGCCGAAAATACGGCGATTCTCGTCCGCGGAAAACTTCGGATTATGGTAGAAGTGCGCCGCGGAAAATTCGATTTTTCGTGTCAAGCGGATCATGGCTCACGGGATGGTCCCGCTACCGGATATTCCCTGCCCTTCCAGACAATTTTGCCGCGCCGGTATTTCCACGCAGAAACGGCAATGAGCGCGGCGTACAAGGGAACTGCAACACTATAGTATATGATGAATCGCGCAGGATAACGATTCGCGGCGAGTTCGCGCCAATACCATAAGTGGCGCAGCGCCAGCGCAACGATGCCCGCTGCTATCAGCCAGAGTGTCGTCTTGGCGCTCGCAGAAATCCCGACAAAAATCGCGCTTATAAGGAAAATGGCGGATAGCGATGGAAACGTAATCGCGAGTTCGCGGGCCACGCTCGCAAAAGTTCCGCCGAGCAATGGATACAGATTCTTCGTCCAGCCCTGCCACATCGCCCCGAAGTGGCGATACATTCGGGTACGCGCGATTCCCTCGCCGGATGCGAAATACAAATGAAAACCGAGCGCTTTCACGCGCTGCGCCAGAGCGACGTCTTCAAGGACAATACTGGAAATCGCGCGATGGCCGTCTGATTTTTCGTAGGCGTCGCGCCGAATCAAAATGAATTGCCCATTGGCCGCGGCATCGGGTAGAGAAGCACTGTTCACGCGGGAAAAATCGAAGCGGCGCGCCAGCCGGCAGTAGATAAAGGGAATCAGCGCGCGCTCGAAAAACTTTTCCGTGCGCTGCTCCGGCGAATAGGAAACCAAGGCGGCGTCATGGATGCGCGCACATTCGAGAGCGCACTGCGCTGCGCCCGGAAAATGAACTGTGTCGGCATCGGTGAAGAGCAGCCAATTACACTTTGCGGCTTGTGCGCCGAGCCAGAGCGCATAATTTTTGCCGACCCAGCTCTGCGGCAGTTCGCCGGAGTTCAAAAGTCTCAGTTGCGGAATCGTGGAAGCAAGCCGCGAAAGTATTTGCGGCGTGCCATCGGTGGATTGGTCATCGACGACAATAATCTCCGTAATCTCAGGCTGCGCGGCAAGGCTTGTGACCGCCGCTTCTATGTTTTCTTGTTCGTTTCGCGCAGGAACGATGGCTGAAATCTGCGGCATCTCAGGAGGTAAGCGGACAGTGTGTGCAATTCCAATAGCCGGGGACTCGGAAAAAATATATCATAGCGGCAGCGCAGTTGCTGCGCGAGCAAACATAATGCGTAAAATTCTCACAGGAGTGACGCTCGGCGCGGTTGCGGGCCTGCTCATTATTTTCGCCATTCCCGGGTATAACCAGGGCGAGGCGAGCGTTGCCGGAACCGTTGCCAAACCGTTTTCGTTCAGCGTGGATGGCAAGCCTATGCAACTTTCCGATTTTCGCGGCAAAGTTGTGGTGCTGAATTTCTGGGCGACATGGTGCCCGCCGTGCGTCGAGGAGACAGCGTCGCTGAACCAGTTGCAGCAATGGATCGCAGCGCGCGGCGGAACGGTTTTGGGTATCAGCGCAGATACCGATGCTGCCGCGTATGAACAATTCTTGAAAGACCACAGCGTGATTTTTCCCACGTATCGTGACCCGGTGGAGCAAAGGAATCTTTCGCAAATCGGGCTGGACTACGGGACCAGCATGTATCCGGAAACGTACATCATCGGCCGGGACGGGCGCATTGCGCGCAAAATCATTGGCGCGCAGGATTGGACGAGCCCGGCGATGACGCATTATCTCGATTCGCTGCTCTCCGCCAAGTAATCTTCGCGTTCCTTCCTCAGAAGTACGGCTCCCAGATTTGACATAGGGGGAGGGGGTATGTGAGAATTGAAAGCTGATGCAGCAGATAAGGAAATCCGGTTTGAACAGACCGTCTCGCCTCCGCGTCAAGAACGTTCGCATTCGAAAAGCAGCCGGGGTTGATTTGGCTATAAAGGAATCGAATCTCAAACGTCTGCGACGAATTGAAGGGCAAGTGCGCGGCCTCGCGAAAATGATAGACGCGGACCGCTATTGCCCGGAAATTCTGGTACAGATTTCGTCGGTGCAAGAGGCTTTACGTGCGGTGGGACGCAACCTGATGCGCAATCATCTCGAGCACTGCGCCACGCAAGCGATTCGCAGCGGGAAAAAGCTGGAAGCGGAAGCTACTTATGACGAACTGCTCGACCTGATCTACAGATATTCGCGATGAAGCGGGAGATATGATGACCGCAGCCCGAAAATTTCAGCCACGCATTCACCGATTCATTTCTGCTGGAATTGGCGCTCCAGGCCTTGCGCTCATCGCCGCTTTTTTTACCTTGGCGAACTTTGCCGTCGCGGAGCCGGTCTGCCCGTTTAACGAAATGAACTCTGAGCAATGCGCGCGCATGTGCGCCGAAAGGCTGTCACGATCAGCGCAAATAGTTCAATCCAATCCTTCGACTAGATCGGCTGCCGCGCAAATGAGCAACATGCCCGGCATGAATATGCCTTTGATGCCTGCGGCGCAATTGCTGATGCAAGAAGCCTCCGGCACGAGCGTCAATCCCGCTTCCGCACCAATGCCAATGAGGATGCTATCGCGCGGTGGCTGGAACTTGAACTTCATGGGCAACGCATTCGTTACCGACACGCAGCAATCCGGCCCGCGCGGCGGGGATAAACTTTACTCCGCTAACGTTTTCATGACTTCGGCGGAACATTCGATTGGCCGCGGAGCGTTTCTCATCGAAGGAATGTACAGCCTCGAACCCGCCACGATTACCGACCGCCGCTACCCGTTGCTGTTCCAGACGGGCGAAACAGCTTATGGCGTTCCCATCGAAGACGGCCAGCACCCGCACAATTTTTTCATGGGATTGGGCGTGCATTACGCGCGGCCCATCGGTAAGAACACGATTTTCGAGGCCTACTTCGCGCCAGTGGGCGATCCATCGCTCGGTCCAATCGCCTTTCCGCATCGCGCATCCGCGGCCGAGATTCCGCAGGCGCCCATCGGCCATCATTGGGAAGATTCCACGCACATCGCCTATGAGGTTGCCACTGCCGGCATCAAGTACAAGTTTCTGAGGTTCGAAGCAAGCGGATTCCACGGGGCTGAACCGGGGGAGAATCGCTGGATCATTTCTGCTGGGGCGATGGATTCCTGGTCAACTCGGCTTTCGATTATTCCCACGCCGAATTGGGTCGCGCAGGTTTCTGTGGGCCGCCTAACGCATCCAGAAGCCCTCGAAGCTGGCGACGTCGTTCGCACGACAACCTCCGTGGAATATTCGCGCCCGATGGGCACGGCGAATTGGTCGACAAGCTTCGTATTTGGCAGAAACCACAAGACGGCGACTGGCGACAACACAAATGCGTTTCTGCTCGAAACCGTAGTGCCCTTCCGCAAAAGCAATTTTTTCACGGGACGGTTGGAGCTTGTCGACAAAGATGAATTATTCGCCGCGCAACCGGCCATCGAGCAGCAGCTTCTAAGCAGCACCGGCACCGATACATTTCGCGTGGGCGCGTACACGGCGGGTTACACGCGCTACTTTTCGCTCTTCTCGCCGATTGAGACCGGCCTGGGAGCGAATTTCTCCGCGTATACTTTTCCTTCTGCGATCGTTCCCTTTTACGGCGCGCACCCGTTCGGCGTCAATTTTTATTTGCACCTGCAATTGAAGCCGACTAAGCAAACAGGGATGGGCGAATGACCACTGAACATTCGCACAAAGCCGCCGATGGATTCTCCGACCGATCTGGGGCGACGGCCGCGCAGTCCGCGTTGGCGACTGATCCTGTTTGCGGCATGAGCGTGGATCCGCAGAAGGCCAAGGCCACGCGCGAGCATGCTGGAAAAACCTATTATTTTTGTTGCGAAGGATGCGCGAAGAAATTTGCCGATGCGCCGGAAAAATACCTGGCGAAGCAATCGAGCATTTTCGCGCCGACGCCTCTGACGCCGCTCACGATAGTCCAGCCGACGCATGCCAATTCAGCGGGTAGCGACGCGACGCATGCAGCGCCTGCAAAGGCGGCTGAGCCAATTTACGTTTGCCCCATGGATGCTGAAGTCCGCGCGACGCGACCTGGGCCGTGTCCAAAATGCGGAATGGCCCTCGAGCCTCTCGCGCCTTCCGCCGCGACAGCAAAAATCGAATACACCTGCCCCATGCACCCGGAGGTTGTGAAAAGCGAACCCGGCGCTTGCCCCATTTGCGGAATGGCGCTTGAGCCGCGCACCGTGCAGGCGCGGGAAGAATCCAATCCGGAACTCGCCGCCATGACGCGGCGGTTTTGGTGGTGCGTGGCGCTGACAATTCCGCTGCTTGCGCTCGCCATGGCCGGTGGCATGTGGCGCGCGGAAATTTCTCCCGCGCTCGATGAATGGATGCAGTTGGCGCTCGCTTCGCCAGTGGTGCTGTGGGGCGGCTGGCCATTTTTTCAGCGCGGCTGGGCCTCGATTCGCAATCGCAGCTTGAATATGTTCACGCTCATCGCTATGGGCACCGGCACTGCGTACATGTACAGTTTGATTGCGACGATTGCCCCCGGCATTTTCCCAGCCCAATTTAGTGACGCAAGCGGCCGTCTCCCCATCTATTTCGAAGCTGCCGCGGTAATCACAACGCTCGTCCTTCTGGGACAAGTTCTCGAATTGCGGGCGCGCCAGCGCACCGGCGGGGCCATTCGCGCGCTCCTTCAATTGGCGCCAAAAACCGCGCGCCTGGTGCTGCCGGATGGTCAGGAAAGAGACGTTCCGCTCGAAGGTGTGCAGCGCGGCGACCGGCTGCGCGTGCGCCCTGGCGAAAAAATTCCGGTCGACGGCGTGGTGATTGACGGCGCGAGCTCGGTCGACGAATCTATGGTTACCGGCGAACCGATCCCCGTAGAAAAAACGAATGGCAGCCGCGTCACCGGCGGCACGGTGAACTCCACAGGAACGCTCATCATGCAGGCAGAGCGCGTGGGCAGCGACACGCTGCTTGCGCGCATCGTGCAAATGGTCAGCGACGCGCAGCGCAGCCGCGCGCCCATTCAAAGGCTGGCCGACAAAGTCGCCAGCTATTTCGTCCCGGCGGTAATTTTTGCGGCGGCAATCACATTTTTGTTCTGGACGTTTCTTGGACCTTCGCCGCGACTCGCGCACGCTTTGCTGAACGCTGTCGCTGTGCTTATCATCGCCTGCCCATGCGCACTGGGACTGGCGACGCCCATGGCCATAATGGTCGGCACAGGACGCGGAGCAACCGCGGGCGTGCTCATCAAAAACGCTGAGGCGCTTGAAACCCTGGAAAATGTCGACACGCTGGTGTTCGACAAGACGGGCACGCTCACTGAAGGAAAGCCTCGCGTTATGCACATCGAAGCGGCGGAGGGGTCGACGCCAAATGAAGTGCTACGATTTGCAGCGAGCCTCGAACAAGGCAGCGAGCATCCCCTGGCGGCCGCGATCCTCGCGGAAGCCGCACGGCAAAATGTCCGGCCGCAGAGCGCATCGAACTTTCACTCTTTCATTGGAAAAGGGATCAGCGGACGTGTTGATAACCGCGAAGTGGCCCTGGGGAATTTGGCTTTTATGGAGCAGCGTAACATTGCCGCAAGCGAGTTAAGAATCCGCGCCGAAGCTCTTCGCCGCGAGGGCCAGACGGTTGTGCACCTGGCCATTGACGGCCGCGAGGCGGGGATCATCGCCATCGCGGATCCCATCAAAGAATCAACCCTCGACGCAATTTCGCAACTTCGCCATGAAGGCCTGCGCCTGGTGATGCTCACTGGAGACAGCCGCGTCACTGCGCAATCTGTTGCGCGAACACTAGGGATCGAAGAAGTCATCGCCGAAGTCCTGCCCGATCACAAAGCTGAAGTTGTAAAAAAACTGAAGTCCGAAGGCCGCCGCGTCGCCATGGCCGGAGACGGAATCAATGACGCTCCTGCGCTTGCCGCCGCCGACGTGGGCATTGCCATGGGCGCAGGAACCGATGTCGCCATCGAATCGGCGGGAATCACCCTGGTGAAAGGCGACCTGCGCGGGATCGTTCGCGCGCGCCGCCTCAGCCGCAAAACGATGCGCAACATTCGTGAGAATTTATTTTTTGCATTCGCTTACAACACCATCGGCATACCGATTGCCGCTGGAATTCTTTACCCGTTTTTTGGACTGCTGCTCAGCCCCATCATTGCCAGCGCGGCGATGACTTTCAGCTCCGTCTCGGTAATCACGAATGCGTTGCGCCTGCGCCGCGCAACCATTTAGCAAATGCCGCGCGACACCAATCGTGCAAACGGCTCTGCTCTGCTATAATTCAGCCATGACGTTCATGACTATGACCTACGAACTGCAGTTTCCCCTGCGGCAAGAACAGTTGCGCCGACTGGCTTTTTTCGCCAACACTTACGGACTCCAGAAATTTCGCCTGGATGAAAAAAAGAACTGGCTGCAGTTCGATTACGACGCTTCGCGGCTCAAGGAGACTGAAGTCGAACACGTCCTGCGCATGGCCAACATTCCAGTGGTCGGTCGCGTTAACACGAATTAGCAGCGGAAATAATTTTGGTTAGCCACGCGCAAGTTCTTACAGGTATTTTCCCGCTAAAAAAAGGGGCCACCGCTTGGGATCGGCAGCCCCGAAAGTCGCGTTCCGAGACCCGGCCTAGGCGAGACCGAGTCATTGGGGTCATCCATCCTAGCTTCCCTCTCAGAGGCAGGTGGTAAACGTCTCTCACTGCTCGGCGGCCGAGCCCCTTCCTCCTCAGCCACAGGGCCGTGAGCCACGTTGTGGAACGCGACCCATTCTTTCGTACTGCAAAGCCTTTGCCAAAAGCGGGACCTGCTAAGCTCTTCATAAATAGAGTTATGTCGTCGCATGCCTCGTTTCTGCCGCACCGTTTCGGGAATTGGTGTCCCGCTTTGGCGCAACTGCTCCTCGAACGCATCGTTGGGTTCGCCTAACGACATCCAAATTCACTGTTCGGCTTGTACTCCTGCTGAAGCAGCTTCATAATAGGACTTCGGAGTTTTTTGAAGATGGCCTTGCGCCGTTCAACAATAGTTGCGGTCACTGCGATCCTACTCGGAGCAGGCGTAGCATCTTTTGCGCTTTACCGTGTTGTGCGCGCGAATTCGCATGTATCCATGCAAGCGAAGGCTCCGGTGGCTTCGCTCGCCGCGGTGCCTTCTACGCAGCCTGCGAGCGGCACAGACAAGGCTCCGTCGCTTTACTTCGTCAAAGATCCGGAAAGCGTTCCTCCATTTCTCGTTCGCGATCTTGCGGGTCAAGCCGTCTCCACCGCGGCGCTCAAAGGCAAAGTTGTCATTCTGAATTTCTGGGCAACATGGTGTGGCCCCTGCCGCGAGGAAATTCCCGACCTGATTGCGTTGCAGGCACAATACAAAAATCAGCTGCAGATCATCGGAATCTCCGAGGACGAGGCTCCTCCGGCGCAAGTGGCGCAATTTGTGAAAAAAGTTGGAATCAACTATCCCGTGGTGATGTCCAGCGAAGCTCTTGAGCGCGAGTATGGCGGCATCGCGGCGCTTCCCACTTCGTTTTTCGTGAATCCGCAAGGACAAGTTGTAGCCAAGGATGTCGGCGTGTATCCGCCTGAATATTATGACTTGCAAGTGCGCGCTTTGGCTGGCCTTCCCGTGAACGCGCACATCGAGACCTTCAAGGACACTGGACAGATCTTTTTGAAAAATGCCGCGAATGCCACCGAACTGCCGGGGGTCAGCTTTGCCGGACTCACCCCCGCGCAGAAGAAAATCGCCCTTCATCGCTTGAACACGGAGACCTGCACTTGCGGATGCGGGATGACGATCGCGCAGTGCCGCATCACTGATCCCACTTGCCCAACCAGCAAAGAACTGGCAATGAAAATTGTCCGCAGCATTGCCGGCTCGGGGCCGTCAGGCCCAGTGCCCGCCTCAAAATCCGGCGCAACTCGCTAAAAACGATCATTCTTTGAGGCCGCTTGGAAGAGCCGTAATGGACGGAGAAAGTGCGCAAAACTAAAGCGGCGCACAGGTAATCGTCATCGATTTTCTCCTTATCTTGGAAATAACTCACACGGCCAGGGATTTTTCAGCGCAAGGTCCACCGCCCTCGTCGTCATCTTGCGCACAAAAAGTCACTCATGCTGCCCAGTTTCGCAAGCGCGGAAGTAAACTATTTGGAAATCGCATGCGGTATTCGTTTGACTGTCAGGGGCAAGCATTCTATTCTGGACAGACGCATTCCACTGAGGAAGCGAACGAAACGAGGGTATTTTGCTACATCTATTGTATGCTGTGATTGCTGTTGTCGTAGTGGTTCAACTCTCCGCATTTGCCACCAGTATTTATCTGCACCGCGCCTTGGCACATCGCGGCGTTTATCTTAATCCGGTAATCGCTGTTCCTATGCGCCTGCAGCTCTGGCTGTGGACGGGCATAAACACCAAGGAATGGGTCGCGGTGCATCGCAAGCATCATCGTCACACCGACGTCTTGGGCGATCCGCATAGCCCTGTGCTGGAGGGGCTTTGGCGCATTCTGCTAGGCAACGTTTATTACTACAATCGCGAAGCGCGCGACCCTGAAACGCTGAAGACGTTCGCGCCGGACATTGGCAACGATTGGCTGGACCGCCACGTTTTTGGATTCGGCCTGGCCGGATTGATCGTCGGCATCGCTATTTTCATGCTTCTGCTGGGGCCGGTGTGGGGAAGCATTGCCTTTGTCGTGCAAGC
>DASYYQ010000099.1:0-6084 GCA_035933545.1 Candidatus Acidiferrales bacterium
TCCGGCTGCCCGCCGCTCGATTTTCCTTCCACTCCCGGCAATTGCACCGAATGCGTCACGTCGAACACCACCGGATAGCCCAGTTTCCGCAAAATCGGAAACGACCGCATGTCCACCACCAGATTCTGATACCCAAACGATGCGCCGCGCTCCGTCACAATAATTTGTTCGTTTCCTGTGCTCGCGATTTTCTCCACCGCGTTCGCCATTTCCCACGGCGACACAAATTGCCCTTTCTTGATGTTCACCGCGCAGCCCGTTTTTCCCGCTGCGATCAGCAAATCTGTCTGCCGGCACAAAAACGCCGGTATCTGAATCACATCGCACACTTCCGCAGCCGTCGCAGCCTGAGAAGCCTCATGCACATCCGTCAGCACCGGCAATCCGGTTTTTTTCTTCACCTGCGCCAGAATCCGCAATCCCTCCTTCAACCCAGGCCCGCGAAAAGATTTCACCGACGATCGGTTCGCCTTGTCGTACGACGCCTTGAAGATCAGCGGCACGCGCAACTCCCGCGCCACCGCCGCCAGCCGCTCCGCCGTCATCAGCGCATGCGCTTCGCTCTCAATCACGCACGGCCCTGCAATAAAAAACAGCGGCGCGCCCCGCCCCATCTCCACGCCACCCGCCTCAAATTTGCGCATCTTCTCGCTCATTTTCCGCGCGATTATGCCTGAAAGTCGCTCAACTCCAAAGTATCTGCACCTGCCCGCAGCCAACAACTTGCGTCAGTTGACCCAAGCGCTCACTGAGAATAACCTATACGCGCGACAACATTAAGACCATTCCTCGGGAGCTTCCCATGCGATTTTCGGTCTTCGCCATAGCCGCTCTCGGCCTTTGTTTTGCCAGCGGCTGTGCCTCCACAGTTTCGCCTCTCTATACAAAGGTCGACGCGGTCACTGATCCCGCTCTCGTTGGCACATGGATCACTCAGAAGCAAGACGAAGGTCAAAATATCGTACACATTGCACCCGTGAAAGACGGCTCTTACCAGGTCACGGTTCATGATACAAAATCAGGCGATGACGCTATATATCAAGCGCATCTCGTAGGGCTAAACGGTGAATCCTTTGCGGATCTGCTCTTGATGGATTATCGCCACGAGGGACAGTCCCTTGACCTTCCCTGGGGCGCGGTCGCTTTGCACCAGATCGTGAAATACAGTGTCGCCGGCGATGACCTTGCATGCTCCACGATTGACGACGATGCCCTCAGAAAGTCAGCCAAGCAACCCGGTTTCCCGTTACAGTTTCGTGATACCAGCGGAACAGGCGGCGACACTGTGATTGTCTCTACCACTGATGAGCTTCGGCACTACTTATCGTCTCATCCCGCAGCCATTTTCGGGAACGCCGAACATCTGAAGCGCCAACGGTAGAATTCGAGCTTACGCAGTCGGCATTTAGTCAGACTCGTGAGATAATGGCGCGGGTTTCATTCCACCCCAAAGGATTCGTCCGCCCATGAATGACACTCCCGAACTCAGACGTATGTCTCGTCCGCTCGCTGAAGTGGATCCCGAAGTCGCCGACGCCCTCCGCGACGAAGTCCGCCGCCAGGCCACCGGCCTCGAACTCATCGCCTCGGAGAATTTCATCTCCGAAGCCGTGATGGAAGCGATGGGCTCCATCTTCAGCAACAAATACGCCGAGGGCTACCCCGGCAAACGCTATTATGGCGGATGCGAGAACGTGGATCGCGTCGAGCGCCTCGCCATCGAACGCGCGAAAAAGCTTTTCGGCGCCGAGCACGCCAATGTGCAAGCCCATTCCGGCACGCAAGCGAACATCTCCGTGTACATGGCCGCGCTGCAGCCCGGCGACACCGTCCTCGGCATGAATCTCGCCCATGGAGGCCACCTCACCCACGGGCATCCGCTCAATTTTTCCGGACGCACTTACAAATTCGTCCCCTATGGCGTCACCAAAGAAACGGAACAAATTGATTACGATGAAATCGAGCGCCTCGCTCGCGAGCATCAGCCGAAAATGATTGTCGCTGGCGCGAGCGCCTACGCGCGCATCATTGATTTTCCGCGCCTAGCGGAAATCGCCCGCGCAGTGAACGCTTTGCTTTTCGTGGACATGGCGCACATCGCCGGGCTCGTCGCGGCGGGAATCCATCCCAGCCCCGTGCCCCACGCCGATTTTGTTTCCACTACCACGCACAAAACTTTACGCGGCCCGCGCGGCGGCATGGTGATGTGCCGCGAAAAATTCGCCAAGGAACTCGACAAGATAACTTTCCCCGGCACGCAGGGCGGACCGCTCGAACACATCATCGCTGCGAAAGCTGTCTGCCTGAAAGAAGCAATGGAGCCGGGCTTCCGCGAATATCAAAAGCAAGTCGTCGCCAACGCGCGCGCTCTCGCTGCAGGACTTGCGTCTGCCGGATTCCGCATCATCACAGGCGGCACGGACACGCATCTTTTTCTCGTGGATTTGCAATCGCGCGGCATCACCGGACGCGACGCGGAACTCGCGCTCGAGCGCTCCGGCATCACCGTGAACAAAAACGCGATTCCCTTCGACACGCAGCCGCCCATGAAGGCCGGCGGCATTCGCGTCGGCAGCCCCGCCGTCACCACGCGCGGCATGAAAGAAAAAGAAATGGAGCAGATCGCCCGCTGGATTTCAGAAGTTCTTTTGCAGGTTCAGCCCGCGCCTGCAAAAGCAGCAATAGACACGTCAGCAGCCGCTATGGCTATGGTTTCTGAAGGTGGTCCCGCGAAGCCGCTCGCGGCAAAGAGCAACACCGCTCCCGTGCAGCCGTCGCCCACCGAGCGCCGGGTTCGCGACGAAGTTGCGAAATTCGCAGCGCGCTTCCCCCTCTACGCTCGCCGCCTCGCCGAAGCCGACGCCGCCCAGCACGCTCACTCCGCGCCCACCACCGCATGAGCACGAATGGGAATGAACTTTTCAGGTCCCGGCATATTTCATCGGGACAGTGAAAAATCCGCTTTCGCAGTTTTGGCTAAGGTGCGATTTCGACTTTTAGTTCGGTGACTTGGCCGTTGCGAATCAGAAAAGCGCGCACTGGCTGCGGAGCATCATGTTGCGGTGAAAGAATAATGTAGGGCGTGTCCGGATAGAAAGCCTGCTCGATGTCGCGCTGCGACGGGCGATTTTCGCCGCGCGGATGCGAATGACAAATTCCCAGCAATTCCAAATTGCGCGCGCGAATTTCCCGCATGAACTGAAATAATTCCTGCGGCGCAATTTCATAAGCCGTCGCCGGATTCGCGTGCAAATTCCGCGCCGGAAAAAGCGCGTTGATAATTCCTTCGCGCCCCGCGAGCAGCCCGCAGCACTCCTGCGTCGGCGTTTTCGCCGCTTCTTCGCGCATCGCCGCAAGAATCTCGCCCCGCACTCGGATAACGGAAAGCACGCAGAGAGGCTAACATTGCGCAAGGAAGAAAGTAAGGCGCTGCTCCCGCAGCGCCTCATCGTCTATTTATCGCCAACTGGTTCAAACGAGAACCTGAAACTGTATTTTTTCAGTTTTAGGTTCGGCACGGCGCGTGCTGCGGCTACCGTTCCAGCCGGAAAGTCGCCAGCGACCAGTATCCCTCGAACGGATTCCTTACCCGTCATCATGTCACCCATGTATCCGAGGATCTGGCCAACAGTCTCTCGGTCTGCCGTCCCTGTTTTCAACTCAATCACGACCGCAGTTCCAGCAGAGTCTTCGGCGGTGATGTCGATGCGACCGGACTCGACGGTCTGCTCCTTACCACCATCGGCGATCTTGAGGCCGGCCTCAAGTTGCTCTATGTTTTTCCGGAGTGCAATTTGAAGGTCCCTCTCCAGGCCGAACGTAGCGTCTATTGCCTCTGCGATTTCCTCTATTTCAGGTGCTTCGCCATACGTTCCCATCGTCATGTGGGCCTTTATAGAAGCGACAGTTCCGGGAGACACACCGACCTGTTTAGCGATCTGCTTGAAATCCAGTTTGCCTTCCTTGACGAGAGACACAATTGCGGACTTTTGCTGGTCGGTCGCTGCCATTTAGCACCTCGGCGCAAACCTACAGCGGAATGTCCTGAAAATCAACTCCGTCCGCCATCGCCTTCAGGCTTTGGCGGCCTGGTGGCGCAGGAACGTCGGCACGTCCAGATCGTCCGCGGCGACCTCCTGAATCACCTCGGTGACGTTGCGCGCAACCTGCGCCACCACGTCAGGATGCGTCGTCTCCGGCGCGCGCTCCGACTTCCACGTCTTCGGCAGATAGGACGGCCGCGTGTGCGTCTTCTTATTGGCCACTTCGCGGAAGCCCGCGGCGATGACCGTGATTTTCACCGACTCTTTCATCGCGTCATCCATCACCGCGCCGAAAATAATGTTGGCGTTTTCGTGCGCCGCTTTCTGAATGATGGAAGAAGCTTCATGAACTTCATGCAGGCTCAACGTGGATGAGCCGGTGACGTTGATCAAAATTCCCTGCGCGCCCTGAAGGCAATTATCTTCGAGCAACGGACTGTTGATGGCGCGATTGGCGGCGTCAATGGCGCGATTCGAGCCAGTAGCAACAGCTGTGCCCATCACCGCATAGCCTTGTCCGGACATAATCGTTTTCACGTCGGCGAAGTCGCGATTGATGATGCCGGGAATGGTGATGATGTCGCTGATGCCCTGCACCGCCTGGCGCAAAATATCGTCGGCGATGCGGAACGCCTCGAAAAAGCTGGTGCCGTGCTCGACGCATTCCATCAAGCGCTCGTTGGGAATCACGATGACCGTGTCCACGCAGCCGATAAGCTCACCGAGAGCGTGCTCCGCTTGCTGCAGGCGGCGCTTGCCTTCGAATGCGAACGGCTTCGTGACGACAGCAACAGTGAGCGCGCCGAGCTCGCTCGCGAGATTCGCGACTACAGGCGCAGCGCCGCTGCCGGTGCCGCCGCCAAGGCCTGCGGTGACAAACACCATGTCCGCGCCATCGAGCGCTTCGAGAATTTTGTCAGTGTCCTCGAGGGCCGCCTTGCGCCCCATCTCAGGATTCGCGCCGGCGCCCAGGCCCTTGGTGAGCTTCGTGCCAAGCTGCAATTTGAGCGGCGCCTGCGAAAGCTTGAGCGCCTGCAAATCGGTATTCGCCGCGATGAATTCGACGCCCTCGACCTTGGCGCGAATCATGCGGTTGACGGCGTTGCAACCGCCGCCGCCGACGCCAATTACTTTAATGCGGGCGCCGTTCTGTGGCTCTTCACTGAATGAAACACGCAAAGCTGATTCTTTAGGCGTCATGCTTTCCTCCCCTGACCGCTCGAGCAGAAATTTTTCTGTCGCGACTTTTTCACGTTCAATTCCCTGTAATTCAATTCCCCGCGAAGAGAGCTTTCAACTTTTCCGTCCAACCGCCGGAACGCTGCGCCGCATGCCTGCGAGCGCGCGCGCCGTAGAGCACCAGGCCGACGGCAGCCGAGTACTCGGGCTGAGAAACCCCTTCTGTGATTTCCGCAAGCCCGCGGGGCGAAGCCAAGCGCACGGGCAGCGGAAAAACTTTTTCCGTAAGCTCGGGGAATCCGCGAAGCTGCGCACCTCCGCCGGTCATGACCATCCCCGCAGGAATCTGCGAATCGAGGCCAGCGCGGCGCAATTCGTCGCGCAGCAAACTGAGAAGTTCGCGCGCGCGCGGCTCAATAATTTCGCACAGATTGCGCGCGAAAATCGTCCGCGGCGGGCGATCGCCGACGCTGGCAATTTCGATGGGCGTGTCCGCGCCCATCAGTTCGCGCCACGCGCAGGCATGCTCGCGCTTGATGCTTTCCGCTTCAGGAATCGGCGTGCGCAGTCCGACGGCGAGATCGTTGGTAAAATGGTCGCCGCCGATGGCTACGGCTGCGCTGTGGCGCACCACGCCGCCGGAGAAGACGATCATTTCTGTAGTGCCGCCGCCAACGTCGAGCAAACAGCAGCCAAGTTCGCGTTCGTCTTGCGTGAGGCAAGCTTCGGCGGACGCAAGCGGCTCGAGCACCGTGTCATCCACAATAATTCCGGCCTTGTTCACCGCGGTGATTACGTTTTGCGTGGCTGTGGCAGATGCGGTGACGATGTGCACGTTGGCTTCGAGCTTTTGGCCGACCAT
>DASYYQ010000101.1:0-18372 GCA_035933545.1 Candidatus Acidiferrales bacterium
TCCCTGGAAGGACTTGCTCGAAGCTCGACTGTTTTCTATCCGGTATTCGTAACCAATCCCACCTCTGTTACTTCAGGGGAGATGACCGGCCCGCCGGGTCTTCCGGGCGTGCCCGGTCTTCCGACATCAAACAAGTATACGTATTTCCCCCGATTCGTCAAGTAGGATGCAATAATTTTTTACGGGGTTTCCCCGCTTGCCTCTGTGAATTTCACCGCCCAAGTGCAAATCGCTTGTGAGGCACCGCCCTACTGCCCGGTCCCGTTCGCCGAGGATAGCGGCTAATTGACCTCTAACGCCTTCCTGACCTTGCTGCCGAGCTGCTCAAGAAATTCAGACAGCGTGCCTTCAGAGGCTGCGTGGTTTGATTCGCTTACTATGTTTTCGAAGGTCGCAAGCGCCTTTGCCGTCGATAGAGGAGTCCCCTCCTTCCACACGAGCAGTTTGCTGACCTGGTCCTTTTGAAGCCCCCCACTCACGCGCCAGAAGAAGCCAACCGTTGCATGTAGCTCGGGGAGCCAGCAAGCACTCTTCATTCCGCCCGGCACGTCGTCCATCTTTCCAAGCTTCATGGTGTCGCGGAAAAGAGCGACAAGAAACAGGTCAGTTTCGCGCAGCAGCCCAGAAACATCTGGGAATTTACTCTTGAAGCCCTCGAAGGTTTCCATTGTCTCCTCCAAATATTCCTTGAGCTCTTCCCAGAAAGAGTACTCGAATTTAGAGGCGGCGGCCTCGATTCTATTGGTAATCAATGGGCGCAGATCCCGCCAAAATAATCTAGCGTCGGGCGCAGCAGAGCCGGATAAGGGGTCGCGAGTGAGGGTCGCCAATATCTTTACGTCTGCCTTCTGTTCGCTCAACCCTTTCCGGTAATCGGCCAGTTGATCGGGTTGCTCTCCTGCTCCGATCTTCGCTTCAACGAGAAGGAGATAGCGTTTCCCGTCTCCGAAAGCGTTGACACGAAGGTCGGGCCTGCGGTATCGCCGACCGTCCGCCGAGATTCCGGCTTCCCTGATGGCCTCGATTTTCGGCTCGCGTAGTTTCGGCTCGTTGGCTCTTTCGAGGACGAGGTTCACAAAATCGAGGCCAAATTCTTGACTGTGATTTACCGCAAACGCGACGAGCGCGGTCGCGAAGTTTTCGTAGTGATGGTTATCGAATATGTCGAAACCGCTCATTTTTTGGCCCTTTGCAGCGCAGCGGCGTCAGGGTAGATAATCGCGTTTTTCTCGCGGCGCACGAATGGGCTTGGCTCGAAGTAGGCCGGCGTGCGCACGAATTGTTTGTCCGGGACCAGATATCGCTTGTGAATCTCGGGCGGAATTTCGACGAGATAATACCCCTCGCCGAAGCGTTGCACAAGCTCCTGCCAAGTAACGTAAATTTCCTCTTTCGGCTCGTCGATTTCACCGACGAATTCCTTTTTCGTGATGGTGCGAAGCTTGCCATCGGGTGAAACCGTTTCTTCCAGAACTCTCCAGATCTTGAAGCTTTTCGAGGCCACTGCGGCTCTCCTTATGAGCGTGAAAGCGCGCATGAAGCGCAGAAAGGAGCGCCTCCAGTTCGCGAGTCGTAAGCCACTGAAACGGAGCGGCTTAGTGTTCGCGGCTCTACCAGGAACGCTTAGGGCCACTGCTTGAAGTTAAAGCACTTAGTCGGACTCACGCGACAACAGCGGAGGGCATTTTGTAGAGGGATTTGCGGGTTTATTCTCGAAGACGGTGCATGTAGTCGTCTGCGCGCTCTGAGGACCAGAGACGCTTTCCTGAACCTCGCGCACAAAGGCGCGGATCTCTTTTCCTTGCGACACGGCGCCGCAAACGCCTAGAAACTCGATGTAGGAGGTCTTTCAGTTTCTTCACGATTTAGCCCGGTAATTCTTCGTGGTCGAGGTTGCAGGCGAGGGGCGTGAGAGATTCGGGGTCGTGCGGGCGGGAGCGGATGCAGGCGATTTGCAACGGCTGGCCCCAGTCAGGATTGGAGATCAACACGCGAACGGCCAGCGTGCCGTCGCTTTCCTCTTCGCAGCGCAGCAGAATCGAATCCCAAATCTTTTGTAGTCCGTTTTGGCGAATTAACTGGCCCACCGCGATGAGCAAGCCGTTCGATGGGAAAAGCGTGTCGTTCATCCGCGCCTCGCAACGAGTAACAAAGAACGGGCCGGGCGGCCGCGCACGGCTCCTTTCCGTTTTCATCACGCGGACTTTGTCGTCGCGCAAATTCGCAGGAAATTTGCCGGAGGGGTTGTCGTCCTGCTTTCGCTCGCCGGCATGGGAATCTTCGCTTCTGCCTGTCTCCATGTCAGCGCGACTGCCCGTTGTAAGTTGTTCTCTCAACTAGATATGTATGTGCTGTCTGCATACAACGCATACGATGAGGCGTGAGATATTTCTTGTCAACAGAAATCCCCACGGGCACCATGACGGAATGAGAACAAAGCCGCCGCGCGAATTGAACGTGCCGGTCAGCTTTCGCATCCCGCTGGAGCAGTTACACGAAATCGAGGAGGCGGTGCATAAAGAAGCGCGCCGGCATCGCACCGATCTACTCGAGTTCGTTTGGAACTGGGCGTGGGATGAATACAAGAAGGCTGGCTCGTTGCAAGGCTTGCTCGCTGGCACGCGCACCCGCCGTTATTCGCGGCGCGTTTCTGAGGAATTGCAGGATGAGCTTTACACCGCGCTGGCAACGATTCTGGAGCGCGCGCCGAGCGCAGTTATTGAGGACGTCGCGCGGACTCTGACGCAGCGCGCCGGAAAATACGGTTCCGAAAAATAGGGGGGCGCCTGCGTTGCGATCCCCTAACCTTTGCGATGTTTGAAGAATTCCACCTGGCGCAGACGCTTTTCCGCCTGCGCTTTTGATTTGTACGGCCCGCCAAGATTTTTACCGCTCTCGGAAAGCACCTTATAGCCACCCTTAACTTTTTTGATCATTTCGGCCTCCTTTGAACCAAGCATCTCCCTGTTACCCGCGAGAGTCAATCGGTTGAAAACAGGGAAAATCGGACAGCCGCGTAAGTTCGTTGACTTGCCAGGGCCAGCGGGCCTAGCATGTGTGAATCGAGATATGGCGCAGTGAGCGCGTTTCGCCGCGGGTGGCGGTGACAGGATATGGCCAATTTTGCCGAACGCGATAAGCCGAAACTGTCGCAAAATCCCTGGCGCGATGAGCGTCCGCCATCGCCGCACGTGCTCAAACTGGCGCTAATCGCCGCGGCAATCATTTTGCTCATCGGTATTTTGGTTTACCTGAAGGCGCGCCACGCGCCCCCCGCGCTGCACGACGAGTTGCAGCTGCAGAACGCGCCAAATGCACCATTATTGCAGGCCTCGACCTCCGGAATTTGTGCACGCCAAGTGTTCTTAGCCTAATTAGGAATAGAGGAGGCTGCCATGAATTCTTCCGCGAACAATCACCTCAGCACGGTTCTGATTACCGGCGGAACTGACGGATTGGGGCGTGCTGCGGCCATTTTGCTGGCGGAAGAAGGCTATCACGTGTTCGCTGCGGGACGCGACCCGCAAAAGCGCGCTGCCCTCGAACAATTCGCGGAAGAGCATGAATTGCCGCTCGAAACGCTGGATCTGGACGTGAACTGCGACGGTTCCGCGGGCCGCGCAGTTGCTGAGATAGGGCGGCGCGCTGGCGCGGTGGATGTGCTGGTGAATAACGCGGGAATCGCCATCGTTGCCGTGATGGAAGAAATATCGCTGGATGATCTGCGCAAGCAAATGGAGACCAATGTCATCGCCGCAGTGCGCATGGCACAGCATGTTCTCCCGTCGATGCGCGAACAGCGGCGCGGCCGGATTATCAATATGAGCTCGATTGCCGGAAAAACCTCGAATCCGCTGATGGGCCCTTACAGCGCCAGCAAGCATGCCATCGAAGCGATCTCTGACGCGATGCGCATGGAACTGGCGCAATTCGGCATTCACGTGGTGCTGATTGAACCCGGATTCATCCCCACGAACATGGGCCAGGCCAGCGCCGAGCTTTCCACGCGCTACGTGCAGAACGCGGGCGTCAGCCCTTACGCGCGGACCTATAGCGGATTCCTGCAAATGTGGCGCAAAGTGATGAACCGCACGCGGAGCAAGCCGGAAGATTGCGCGCGAGTCGTTCTGCAGGCCATTCGCGCCGATTCGCCGCGTCCGCGCTACTTGGTAACGCGTGAAGCAAAAATCACTGCGGCTATGCGCTGGTTTCTTTCCGACCGGCGTATGGACCAACTCACTTTGCGCATGCTCGGCATGCACCGCGAAGTGGCCGCCACCGCGTTGCCGCAGAACGTTCAGGCGGAAGTCGAAGAAATGGTGCGCCCGCGCACTTAATGCTCCTCTCTCTCCGGGCAGTCTATTCTTGACCTACTGCAGCCGCGCAAGTACGATGCCCACAATCGCGCAGCACGATCCGAGGGAGGAAATAGATGTTTTGCTCGAAATGCGGCTCGCAGGTGGCGGATAACGCCACGTTTTGCCCGTCCTGCGGCCAGCCCACCAGCGTGCCCGCGCCTCGCGGGATTCCTCTCGCGCCCGGCGGTTTCACGCCGCAAATGCAAGTGCCGTCTTCTCCGAGCGCAACTTTGCCTGAGGCCCAGGCTCCTTATCCTCCGCAAACCAGCATGGCTCGTCCTCTCGCTTACGCCGGATTTTGGCTGCGCCTGGTTGCGTGGATCATCGACTACATCATCATCAACATCGCACTGAGTTTCATTACGCTGCCGCTTATGGCAACCAGCAGCCTGAGAGGCTGGATGATTCATCCGCCGCAATCTCCCGAGGAACTCGCCGCTTTTTTCTCTTCCGTATTCAAACTTTTCATCTTGGCCCTGGTTTTCAACTGGCTGTATTTCGCGCTGCTCGAAAGTTCAGCCTGGCAGGCGACCATTGGCAAAAAAACTCTTGGCCTCGAGGTGACCGACCTGGCCGGGCAGCGCATTTCTTTCGCGCGCGCCACGGGACGATATTTTGGCAAGATCATTTCTGCGATGATCTTCATGGTGGGGTTCATTATGGCGGGATTCACGGCGCAGAAGCAGGCGTTGCACGATATGATGGCCGGCACTCTGGTCATGCGCAAAATCTAGTCGCGCGTCATTTTAGGCCGCGGACTGCGGTGGAGGTTAAGCAATGTTCTGCTCGGGTTGCGGAAAACTGATGCCGGAGGGCTCCACTTTCTGCCCGCAGTGCGGCAGGCCGTCAGTTACAACCGCTGCCACAACGGGTTCCTCCATCGCGCCGCCTGCTCCGTCAGTTTATGCTCCGCCGGCACCTGCCACCGCCCTTCCGGTGGTCCCTGGGCTGTTGTATGCGGGATTCTGGCTGCGCCTGGTCGCGTATATCATCGACAGCCTGATCATCGGTTTCGTTCTCGGAGTGGTTGTTCTGATTTTGATTTTGAGCACGGGATTCGCGGCATTCATCCGCGACTTGGAAACGAATCCTAACGTCGGCGTGTTATTTGAGAGCAGCATTTTCGTGGGGGTTCTTGCGCTCATTGGCGGATGGTTCGTTGCCGTTTGGCTCTACTACGCATTGATGGAAAGCTCGCGCTTCCAAGGGACACTGGGAAAAATGACTCTGGGCTTGATTGTGACCGACATGCAATGCCGTCCCGTATCATTTGGCCGCGCCAGCGGGCGATTTTTCGCTAGATTCATCACCAACCTTGTCCCGCTTTTCATTGGCTACATCATGGCCGGCTTCACGGCGCAAAAGCAGGCGCTGCACGACATGATTGCCAGTTGCCTTGTATTGCGAAAGGTGTAATGCCGGGCGGTGCCGCATGACACGCGAAGAAGCGGCGCAGCTTGCCGCAAACCTTCAAAAAGCGATCAATTCCCACGACATTGCCGCGATTATGGATTGTTACGCGGCGGAAGCGACCACGGTCAGCCCGGTTTTCAACATGGTGCAAGGGCGAGGGGCAATCGCCAAAACTTGGGAAGTGATTTTCGCAAGTTTTCCGGATTGGCAAGTGCATATCACCGACGTGCTCGTTGATGGCGACCGGCTGGCGCTTCTGGGCTCGAATACTAGTATAGACCGGAAAGGGTGGTTTGGACTTCCGCCGACCGGAGCGCCCATCAATTATCGCGCGGTGATTCTGCTTACATTTGCGGACGGAAAAATCACTCGAGATGAGCGCGTCTACGATCTGGGCGCCGTATTGGAGCATGTGGAAAAGGCGCGCATTGATCAGGAACTGCGAACTGCCGCGGAAGTGCAAGGCGCGCTTTTGCCTCGCGCCATGCGAGTGGGGCAATACTATGAGGCGGTCGGCGAATCGGTTGCTTGCCGCGCGATTGGCGGCGACTTCTTCGAATTTCTCGAACTGCCCTCGGGCGATTTTGCGGTGGCTCTTGGAGATGTGGCCGGGAAAGGCCCGGCAGCGGCGCTGCTCGCGTCCATGCTGCAAGGAATGCTGATGAGCGAAGCGCGCACATCGGGCAATCCCGCTATCATTCTGGAGCGGTTGAACCGCTTTTTACTGGACCGCGGCTTGGGCCACCAATTTGCTTCGCTCGTTTATGCCGTGCTGTCACCCAGCGGCGAATTGATTTATTCGAATGCCGGCCACAACCCTCCATTGGCGCTCGGCCGGAAGGGAATTGCCAGACTCACAGCTGGCGGTCCGGTTCTGGGAATCTTCAGCGACGCAGCGTTTGACGAAGAGCGCGTGCAGCTAAGCCAGGGAGATGCGGTGATCATGTTCACTGATGGAGTCACGGAAGCGTGCAATCGGCAGGATGAAGAGCTTGGGGAAGGCCGCCTGATTGCATGTGTCAAACATTTGCACGGCCATGCTCCTGCCGAAATTGCCAAAAGCATGCTTGCAACCGTGCGAGAGTTTTGCCAAGAGAGACAGCAGAGCGACGACATTACTGTGGCCGTGACCCGCTTCCGCTGAAAAATGTGCAGTTCGTTTTGCTTCAAACGCCCCAGCCGTAATTCTCGGTTTCGACGGCAGACTCGGCCAGCGCCCCGCGAATCTGCGCCGCCATTTCTGAACAGCCCACAGTGCGCGCTCCGCTGCCAGCGATATCCGGCGTGCGCAAGCCCGCATGCAACGCGCTTTCGACGGCCATTTCAATCGCCGCAGCTTCGCGATTCAGTCCAAAAGATTCTCGCAAAAGCATTGCCGCGCACAAAATCGCCCCGATCGGATTGGCCGAATCTTTCCCGGCGAGCTGCGGCGCTGAGCCATGAATCGGTTCATAGAGCGCGGCGCCATTTCCGAGGCCCATCGACGGAATCAGGCCGATGGAGCCGGCGAGCGCGGCCGCTTCGTCGCTCAAAATATCGCCGAACATGTTGGAAGTGAGCATTACGTCGAACTGTGCGGGACGCAGCACCAGTTGCAGCGCGGCGTTATCCACATAGAGCGATTCGAGGGTTACTTCTGGAAAATCCTTGCCAAGGCGCTCGACGGTCCTGCGCCAGAGGCCAGAACTAGCCAGCACGTTGGCTTTATCGATACTCGCGAGGCGCTTGCGACGAGCCTCGGCGCGGCGAAACGCGTAGAGCGCAACGCGCTCGATTTCTTTGGAAGAGTAAATTTCCGTGTCAGAGGCGGTTTCATCGCCATTCGAACCAGTGACCTTGCGCGGACCAAAATAAATCCCCCCCGCAAGCTCGCGCACGATTTCCATGTCGACAGATTCGTTTTTGTTCAGGCGCACCGGGCAAATAGCGCGCAGCGGTTCGAGCAGCTTGATGGGACGCACATTGATGTAAAGCCCCAGCTCTTTTCGCAGACCCAGCAAGCCTGCCTCGGGCCTGCGGTCGAGCGGTTGCGAATCCCATTTCGCTCCGCCGACAGCACCCAAAAGCACAGCGTCCGCTTTGCGGCACGCGTCAAGAGTTTCGGGAGGAAGCGGATGGCCGCAGCGGTCAATCGCGATTCCTCCGAACGGCAGTTCGTTAAACTGGAACCGATGTCCGAATGCTCTGGCGCACTCCTCCAAAATCGAAATGGCCGCGCGAATTACCTCTGGCCCGATGCCGTCTCCTGCAACGACGGCAATTGTTTTGCGAAGTCCGCTCATTGCGCTTCACTCGTCGCGGCAACATTGATGCTCGCTTCCGCATTTCGATGGAGATTGTCGCGCCGCGCCCGGTGAATGAAAGTCAGCAAGTCGCGGTCGGTTACTTCTTTGGCGGCATCGGCCAGCTCCATGGCGGCACGATAGCATTGCGCCAGTTCCGTGTCATTCACGCAATAGCCAAGCTCATCCAGACGCGTGCGCAGCGCATTGCGTCCCGAATGTTTTCCCACCACCAGACGCCGCGCCGGAACGCCTACAGCTTCGGGCCGGATAATTTCGTAGGTTAGCGGATTTTTGAGAATGCCGTCCTGATGAATACCCGCTTCATGCGCGAAGGCGTTCGCGCCAACGACCGCCTTGTTCGGCGGCACGGAGACTCCCGTCACACTGGAGAGAGCGCGGCTGGCGGAATAAATTTCTTCGAGACGAATATTCGTGCGCACGCCAAAAAAGCTTTGCCGCACGGCGAGCGCCACAGCCAGTTCCTCCAGAGAAGCGTTGCCTGCGCGCTCGCCGATGCCGTTAATGGTGCATTCCACCTGGCGCGCGCCGGCGCGAACTGCGGCCAACGAGTTGGCCACCGCCAGCCCCAAATCGTTATGACAATGGGCGCTCAGGATGATTTCATCTGTCCGTCCCAAATGGCTGCGCACGCGATGAAACATCGCGCCGTATTCTTCCGGCGTGCTGAAGCCCACCGTGTCCGGCAAATTCAGGATGGTCGCGCCGGCCTCGGCGGCCGTTTCCATCGCTTCGAGCAGAAAGCGAATGTCGCTGCGGCTGGCGTCTTCGGCGGAAAATTCCACTTCCGCGCATCGTTCTTTGCCATAAGCCACCCAGCGGGTGATTGCTTCGAGCGCTTCGCCGCGCGTGATGCGCAGTTTCGCGTGCAGGTGAAGGTCGGAAGTCGCCAGGAATACATGAAGGCGCGGCATCGCCGCGGGCTTGAGCGCCGCCAGCGCTGCCTCCACATCTTCACGGCGCGCTCGCGCCAGAGCGGCAACTTTCGTGCCACGAATTGCAGCGGCCACCGCGCGCACAGACTCCAGTTCGCCTGCGGAGGCCACCGGAAATCCCGCCTCAATCACGTCCACGCCAAGCGCTTCGAGCTTGCGGGCGAGGATGAGTTTTTCGTCGCCAGTCATGGAAAAACCGGGCGACTGTTCTCCGTCGCGCAATGTGGTATCAAAAAACTGAACAGTTTCCATAGTTCCCCCCAGCTTCATGAGTAGACCGCGGCAAACGCGCATTCGTCCAATTTATAATTGTTCTATGACGCATAATAAGGGCTTATACTGGCAATTCCCGGGGGATTGCTATGGATCTTGCTTCGTTGCAGGTATTTCTGACGGTTGCGCGCGAGCGCAGCTTTTCGCGCGCCGCCGAGCGTCTCTATCGCACGCAGCCTGCGGTCAGCATCGCCGTACGCAAGCTCGAAGAATGGGTCGGCCAGCCGCTGCTGGTTCGCGGCACAGGGGCGGGAAAGCTGACCGATGCAGGGGCGCTGCTCGTCGAATACGCCGAACGCATGCTCAACCTTCGCTCCGAAGCGCGCCGCAGCCTCGAAGATCTCGCCGGCCTGCGCCGTGGCAGGCTCTCACTCGGAGTCAACGAAAGCTCGATTCACGCGTTGCTCCCGGTGTTAGCGCGCTTCCGCCGAAAATACCCTAAAATCGATATCGCCATTCATCGCGTGTATTCGCGCGACATCCCTCGCGAAATATTGAACTACCGCCTCGATATGGGCGTGGCGTCTTACCGTCCTCCGGACGACGCGCTTACGGCGCTCGAGTTTCTGAGCGACGATCTGGTTCTCGTCGTTCCGCCGAAGCACCGGCTAGCGCGCCACCGCGGCGTTTCCATTCGCGACCTGGGCGAAGAAAATTTCGTCGCTCATATTGTTCCTTCGCCCTATCGCCAACAGGTGATTCAACTTTTTGCCAAACATGGTGTGCCGCTGCGCCTTGGCGTGGAACTTCCGACCATTGAGAGCATCAAGCGCTTTGTGCGCATGGGAATGGGCGTGGCCATTGTTCCGCGCATGTGCGTACAAATGGAAGTCGCGGACGGTGATCTGTACGAAGTGCGCATTCGCGAAATGCGGCTGCGCCGTGAGCTGTACTTGATTTTCCGCCGCGACCAGGCGCTCTCGCAGGGCGCGCAGGCGTTTGTACTTTTGTTGAAGCCCAAAGAATCGGCTCAGCTAGCTGGCGGCCGACCCGCCAAGTGATTTACTTCGCGTGTGGCGATTAACGGGCAATTTCGTCGAGAGCCAGGCCTAGGCGCTTCAGTCCTTCTTGCAGCAAGTCGGTCTTCCCACCTATGCCGATTCGGAAATGCTCCGGCATTTCAAAAAAACGGCCTGGCACGACCGACGTATCGTATTTGTCACGCAGCAACTGGCACAGAGCGTCAACTTTTCCTGAAACAAGCCGTGGAAAGGCGATCGTTCCACTCTCAGCGCGAATCGCTATCAGATCTGCCCGGCGCGAATCGAGAAAACGCTGAAGGATGGGCCGGTTGGTTTGCAAACGCGTGCGCGCGTAATCGGCGATTTCACCCAGATGATCGAGCGCAGCGACGCTCAGCAATTCCGCAACGTGCGCCGGAATCACGCCGAAAAGATCATTGATGCGCCACATGCGCTCGGCCAGCGGAGGAGGCGCGAGTATCCATCCGCAACGCAAGCCGGATAGCCCAAATGCCTTGGTCAGGCTGCTGGTGATAATGAAATTGTGCCCCAGATGAAACGCAGTGCGCGCGCTCGGGTCAAAGCAAGCGTCCAGATAAACTTCGTCCACCAAAACATAGGCGCCACGGCTTTGCGCAATTTCACCAATCAGCCGCAGGTGAGAATCGCGCGTACGCGCGCCGCTGGGATTGTGCAAATTGGTGACCACTACCAGGCGAGTCTGCGGAGTTATGTGCCTTTCGATCTCGCGCGGGTCCAGCTCGAATCCGCCCTCGAAATGCCGCGGAAATCGCCGGATTTTCGCGCCTAAATAGTCCGCGACGGTGAGCATGGGTTCGTAAGTTGGCTGCTCGATGAGCACTTCATCGGCCGGCTCGATCAGCGCCGCCATGGCCAAGTGATTGGCCATCGAAGTTCCGTTCGCGGCGACCACGCATTCCGCCAGCACGCCATTCCTTTTCGCCAGGCGTTCTTGCAACGGCGGATAGCCATAGCTGCCGCCAATGGAAATTTCCAGATCTTCGATTTTTACGGGGAGCTTCGCCAGCGGGAAGCCATCAAGTCCGCTCGTGGCTAGATTATATTGCGCCGACGACTTCAGCTTGGCCCATTCCAGATAGGTCGAACGGCTTTCCCTGCGTGAACTCACGCGGCGTCGCTCCTTTTCTTTTTTTGCCGGCTCCACAGAAAATATACCGGTATGCCCGCAAACAGGATACCGAATCCCACAGCCGTATTGTGCGGGTATTTGGAAATCGTATTGATCACCACCAGCCAGCACGCCGCGGTGAAGAGAAATGTCGTCACCGGATGTCCGGGCATGCGCGCAAATTTGCCGGCGTCTTTTTCCCCGCGCGCCTTCTCGCCCATCGGTGGCCTGCGTCGAAAAACGAAGATGCATGTTGCGGTCAAGCCAAAGAACAGGAAATCCATGGACACGACGTAGCTGAGAATTTGGTCATAGCGTCCGGAGAGCGCGATAACAATGGCGGCAATTCCCTGCAGCGCAATCGCAACCACCGGCACGCGCCGCCGTGGCTCGAGCCGGGCGACCGATCGAAAAAACAGCCCGTCTTCCGCCATTGCGAAATACACCCGAGGCGCTGTAAGTATGGACTGGCTCAAAAATCCCAGCGCCGAAATGGTAATTCCCACCGCGATCAAGACCGCGCCTTTCCGGCCCAGAGCCACGAGCATCACCGAAGATGCCGGCGTGGTGGTTTGCGCCAGCCCCGCCGGCCCCAAAACGTAGACGCAAACGAAATTGACGGAGAGGTAGAGCAGGATCACACCTATGACACCGATGACCAGCGCACGCGGCAAATTTTTGCGCGGTTCGCGGATTTCTTCCGCGACGAAATTCGCGGTTTGCCATCCGCCATAGGAAAAAAGCACGGGCACCATGGCCGCGCCCATCGCCGTTACCAGATCAAACGAGACGGGACGATCAAGCACACGATGGCCTTCCGCTGGCGCGTAAAACGCAGGCCCATGATGCAGCAGGAAAACCGCCCCGAATAGAACCAGCGCGCCGATGGCCACAATCTTCAAAACCATCAGCGCGCTCTGAACTGTGCTTCCGGCGCGCACGCCCAGGCAATTTATCGCTGTGAGGATCCCCAGCGCTAGAGTGGCCACCACGCCACTGCTCCAATGGAGCGGGACAAATTCCAAGAAATACTTCGCAAACGTGACGGCGACTGCGGCCATTCCACCGGTCTGAATCACCAGCAGCAGCACCCATCCGTAGAGAAACGCCAGGGCGGGATGGTAAGCTTCACGCAAATAAGCATATTGCCCTCCCACGCGCGGCAACGTCGCCGCCAGCTCCGCCCAGATGAATGCGCCTCCGAGCGCGATCGCCCCGCCTATCACCCACGCGCCTAAAATCAGCGCCGGAGTGTGCACCTGCTGGGCCACCACGTAGGGATTGATGAAAATTCCCGCGCCCACGATCCCGCCCATCACGATCATGGTCGCGTCAAAAAGCCCGAGACGCGCCGCCAGGCCGGACGCGGTGACTTCAACAGTTTTACCTTTTGCGGAATTTTCCATCAGCAGCGATCGCTCATTGCACCCCGGATTGTCAGATGTGGGTCTCGGTCGGGACTTTACCATCCTTGCAAAATCAGCGTCATAAGATTCAGTGTTAGATGACGCCACCGTCATTTCGGAGGTTGTTCTGGAGTTTGCGAGTTAACTAACTGGATACGCAACCACGAAAACTTTCGTCAGCCCCATAGAGGCGAGGCATCATGCGCTGGGGGGAAGTCCATGGCTTGGGATAAGTTATTTGGCCGGGGAGGCTCCGCCCCGGCAAAAGGCGCTGCGGACCCTGCGGATCCCGGCGCGTCGCTCGCGGACTCAAACGCCCTCCAGGGCAAACGCCAAGCTCGTCGCAGTAAGCGCGTTTTCATTTCCATGCGCATTGTCGTTAAATTTCAGCGCGATGGGCAGCCTTACAAAGAAGAAACCTCCACGGAAGCGGTAAATGCGCATGGCTGCTTGCTTCGCCTCAGTGTCGCTCCAAAAAGCGGACAAAATTTGACGATCGTCAATGCGAAGAGCAACGCCGAAGCCGAATGCCGTGTCGCTTATGTGGGTCACTCCGAGGGAGGCAAGACGAAAGTGGGACTCGAATTCCTGCAGCCGGCGGAACATTTCTGGCACATTGCTTTTCCGCCAGATGACTGGAACGCCGCAGACTTCCAAGATGCGATCATTGACCGTCCTGCGGCCCATCAACCGCAAAAGCTCGCCTAGCGGGCCGCTTGTCGTAGTTCATATTCGCTTCAGACGCGTGCTTCGCAGCAGGGAGTTTCATAGCAGCGCCAGGCAGACATACGCCCGTTTCCACGGTTTTGCACGCCGAAGCGAAAGAGGCAGGTCTAGCTAGGAGAGGCGGGCGAACTGCGGCAGATCATCCAGCACGATGCTCCCCGGCTGCATCCCCGCGCCCATTCCCTGTTTGTTCGGCCTGCTCATCATGTCCACTGCATCTGAACCGCAGCTCCCGCAACGCCCGTGGCGGTCGAGATCCGTTGGCACGCGACAGTCCGCGCACCACCAGTTGCGATTCACCCAAGTCTGCTCGATGCCTACGCCTGTGTATGACATGGCTCCATTTTGCGGAAGGTGCGCCAGAACGTCGATAGGAACGAGGTCACTTTTTATCGCTGAGGATTTCGGTACAGAAGTACTAAAACGGGTAGCCCTACGCTCTTCAGCTCTAAGGCCCAAGCGCCCACGCTAATCCAATGATATCAAATGCCTTAACATGAGATCGCCGAGCACATTCCCCGAGATCCCCCTGATTGGCATTCAGGCATTCACCTTGGGCGGAGTACTAATCAAGTCCTCGGCATAAAGCGCGCCTTGTGGTGTTTCTTCGTGCTTGAAGTAAACAAACACCTCGCCCGCTCGCGACGCGTCCGTCACCCGCGATTTCAAGCGCGCGAGCTCTTTCGGCGAATAGTCCTCTTTTCGGAGCCGCAGATAGGCAAAGCTTGCTGTCTGCACTTCAGGCGTTTCCAACTTCTCGCTCTCGGCCTGACACAAAGCGGCGTTGTTCGCGCGCAGAGCCGCGTATATTTCCTCGCAAAACCACGATGCGTGGCGAAATTCGAACGCGCAGCACAGCCCCGGTGGCAATTCCTCCAGAAAATCCTTCAGCAAGGCCGCATCGCACTTCAAATTTGGCGGCAATTGGAACAGAACGGGGCCGAGCTTTTTGGCGTCTTCGAGCGGCCGCAGCGAAGAAAAAAATCGCGTAAGCCAGTCGGACGTCTCGCGCAGGCGTTTTATGTGCGTGATCATCTGGTGCGCCTTCAGCGCGAACTTAAAGTCCTCGGGCGTGGCGGCCATCCATCCTTCGAGCAGCTTTTCCGTGGGAAAACGCCGAAACGTGTAATTTACTTCGACAGAATTGAGCCGCGTTGCGTAGTAGCCGAGGAATTTTGCCGAAGCTAATTTCGCAGGATAGAAATCCGGCTTCCAGCTCGCATACGACCATCCTGAAGTGCCCGCATATACCTTCCCCATGCACGCCAGTGTAGCTGAAATTTGCTCGCCGTGAATCGTTCGACGATTTTGCGGCATGCTTCGGTTATAATAGGGGTTCGAAAGCACGAAAGGCAGGAGGCACGCCATGCCCATTTACGAATACGTTTGCGACGAATGCAAAGCGCGCTTTGAGCGCATCATCACAGCGAAATTCCGCAAGCCTGAATGCCCGAAGTGCGGCAGCCATCGTTCGACCATTCAATTTTCAACTTTCGCGGCGCGCACCGCTAACGGAAGCCCGTCTAGCATTGCAGCAGGCGAATCAGCGGACTCTGCTTCGTCCTGCGGCTGCACTCCGCATTCCTGCGGCTGCCATTAATCCGGCCCGAAAACTGAGGGCCTTGCGTCCAACCGTTGATGCAACAAAGTTCGCCTCAAGGATTTGTAAGCTGAAACGCTGAAAACGACGACGCCTCCCAAAGGTCGGGAGGCGTTGACGTTGACCAATCGGCGTTGCGCGAAGTTAGTCGCCAGCGACAGTTTCGGCTTCGGTGACTTCGTGCGGGGAGGTGCCGTTGCCGTTTGAGCCATGGCCGTTTGAATGACCATTCCCGTTGCCGTTGCCATTGCCATTCGCACCGGCGTTCTCGATCTGCACTGGCTTGACGATTGTGCCGGGAACGGCGGTTTTCATGGCGTTGAGCGAACCAATTTGGACGACTTCGTCCTTGGGCCGCTTGAGCACCAGTTCCTCGTAAATCGCGCGAACTTTGGCCGCCTCTTCCATGGCTTGGCGGCGGCGTGCGCGATCTTCCTCGGCAGCGGTCAGCGGAATGTCATGCTCGAGATGACGCACGCGTGCGGCATCTTCGGCGTCCACGTTGAGCGAATGCTCGTAGTGTTCCAGATTGACCTTCTTGCCCTTGGCGTAAATTTCGTGCCGGCCGTGCTCTTTGTACCACTGCGCGACGGTCGCATTCTTGTGCATGTTCTCGATAATCTTGCGCCAGCCGATACCGGTGTTGTATGCGCAGAAGGAAATTTCGCCCTGCTGCGTGGCGTAGGGAATGATGCACATCTCGGTGCGCCGGAAATCGTAGTTGAACAGGTCCTGAAACCACATACCGGCAATGAAGAGCATGTTCCACGGATCTTCCGCGCGGCGCTTCATAGCGTCTTCGTAAGTCCGATTTGGATTGGTGCGGCCATACTTCTTGTCGGAATCCTTGGAAACGGCCCAAGTCTTGTCGAACTTCTTCAAAATGTCCTTCAAAGCCAGGCTTGGCGGCGCTAGGAAGGGACTGTAGTTCTTCAGCATCGCGAGAGCCATCATGAAGGCGGAGAATTTCTTCCCGCGCGCCGCGTCAGTGATTGCCGAGACGTCCTTCACGAGCTGTGGAGCGTTCAAGAAGCGTGAAATCGGCGCCCACTCCTTGGTTTCCTTGTGGACCATCAGCGCTGTGCCTACGCCGCAGTTGGGATGGCAGCCGCAAGAAAGCGCGCCCCACTGAGCTTCGGGGCCGTGCACCAAGTCCGCGAAGCTGGCGAAAGGCGAAATGAATGACAGCGGGAACCAGTCGCGCGTCGGTTCGATCTTGCCGACCTGCTGGCTGACGTCTTTGGCTAAATGCGAAAGCGTGTAGCGCTGGCGCATGCGGCGTTCGGGCGTAATGTCTTCGTCGCGTCCGGTGAATGAGACTGGCTGGAACGAAACGAAGGCGATTTTCTTGGGATTCTCCATCGCGAATTTAACGATAGGACCGACCTGATCGTTATTCACGTTGTTAACAATGGTGGTGACCAGGACGATTTCGATGCCCGCTTCATGCATGTTTTCGATGGCGCGCAGCTTCACGTCGAACAAATTGCCAACCTGGCGGTGGCTGTTCGCGTCGTTGCCGATACCGTCGAATTGCAGATAGGCGTAGCGCAATCCCGCTTCGAAGGCCTTGCGCGAAAATTCCTTGCTCTTGGCGAATTCGATGCCGTTGGTGGCGGCCTGCACGCTGTTGTAGCCCACTTTGCGCGCATAACGCACCGCGTCAATAAAGTACGGGCTCATGGTCGGCTCGCCGCCGGAGAACTGCACCGACATCTGCCGGCGCGGCTTGATTTTCAGAGCGTTGTCGAGAATTTCCTGAACCTCTTCCCAACTGAGCTCATGGACGTAGCCGACTTGATTGGCGTCCATGAAGCAGGGATCGCACATCATGTTGCAGCGGTTGGTAAGGTCAACCGTGAGCACCGCTCCGCGACCATAGCGCACTGTGCTGGAGCCATGCTTGTGAAGATCTTCGTCGTTGTGCGCGGGGATATCGCGGCCCGGGAAGTTCTTCTCAATCCACTCGAGAAACTTCGAGTCCACGGCCATCAAGTCTTCGCACTTGCCGTGAATGGGACATTCTTTCACCATCCACACCTGGCCATCGCGCTCAATGATTTGCGCCTTCACTTCGCCGACCTTTTCGTGAACCAAATCGGTCCAATCTTTTTTGCCATTGATGATGGCTTCGCGCGCGTCCTTCACGCACCCGGGACAGAGCGAGTCCGTGGTGCGCGGCCAGCCCAGCGTGGGCTTGCTCTTCTCCCAGGACTTCAATAGTGGCTTGTCGGACCACTTTGGAGTGAAACTCGGATTCGGTTTGTATTTGTTGAAAAATTGGATGGAATTAAATGCCACTGCGGCGCTCTTGCAAAGCGCCCAGTCGAATGATTTCAAAGCACGGTTTCGAACCGTCAGTGCCCCCTTGGCCATTGTTCGCAAACCTCTCTTTCCTCAGAATGCAGCGAGCTGGAATATGTTTGATAAGCTAAAGTAGCTGAGCCCATCGAAGCTGGCTATCCGGCCGATTCCGTACAGACAGCTCCCCCTAAATTATTGTCGCTGCACAGTTTGGGGTAAAAATTGGGGCTCGTCCAGCTTAAACATCCAAATGGGTATCTGAAGGGTTAAACGGCATATAGGGGCAGCGAATGGGCGCATTCCAGAGAGCATTTGGGCTTGCTGAGAGGAAAATTCGGTATTCACGCGCGCTTAACGTTCCGGCAACGTCTCCGCAACACAGACGAAATTAGAATCCCCATCCCTGTGAATAAAACTTGTGGAAAAATCCACAGGACCGCTTGACCGGTGCACGGCACTGGTAGTACAAGCATCGCTATCTTAAACGGGGTGGAGAAAACACAGATGAAAAAGCTAGCCAGCCGGATGGTTTTCGTGTGGATGATTTTGTGCGCGCTACTGCCCATGTCGGCCCGAGCGCAACAAACTTTGGGGGCCATCAACGGCACCGTGACGGACACATCAAACGCTGTTGTTCCCCAGGCCCAGGTGCAAGCCAAGAATCTGGGCACGGGTCTGACCGTGAGCGCGACGACGCAAAATGACGGCTCCTACAACATCGTTGACTTGCCCATCGGCACTTACAGCGTCACCATCACCAAACAGGGATTCAAGACCGAGGTCCACTCGAACATTCTGGTGCGCGGCAACCTGGCCACCACCGTCAACGCCGTTTTGCAACCTGGCGAGGTGAGCACGACGGTCGAGGTTACCGGCACGCCGCTGATGAACCAGACCGACACGACCAACGGCTATACCCTCGGCTCCGAAGTGATCCAGAAC
>DASYYQ010000163.1:0-14863 GCA_035933545.1 Candidatus Acidiferrales bacterium
CAAGTCGATGGTGGACAGCATTCAGGGATTGCGGCCAGATGGGCGGCTCGTCACGATGGGAGCCGACGCCGAGCCGCTTTCAGTCTCGCTGATGGATTTGATTTCGAAACGCATTCAGATAATTGGCAGCCAGCAAAACGGACCCGAATATCTGTATGAAGCGCTTGATTTTGTAGCGACAGGAAAAGTGAAAACGATCGTCGAAACATATCCATTAGTCGAGGCTCCGAAGGCCTACGGACGTGTTGCGGAGGGCAAGGCCCGGTTCCGCGCCGTCCTCACAATGTAATCGCCGACCCGAGCAGTGGCACGCGTTTCGGCGAATATCGGGCAAATAGGAAAGAACCGAATTACGTCTGGTTAGCACGTCCGATTTTGCTCTGTTTCCCGCAAGCCCGTTGATGTACCCTGAGCCCGACCGCCTCGAGGAAGCGCTAGTGGCCAAAGGATACTGGGTCGTCTTTTACCGTTCGGTTTCAAACTCCGCTGCTCTCGCAGAATACGCGAAGTTGTCTGGGCCGGCGATTCAAAACGCCGGAGGGCGCTTTGTAGCGCGCGGCGCCCCCGCGAAAACTTTCGAAGCGGGATTGAATCAGCGCTCCGTTGTGATCGAATTCGACAGCGTGGAAAAAGCCATCGCAGCATACCAGAGCCCCGCATATCAAGCGGCCTTAAAAGTCCTGCAAGGCGCCGTCGAGCGCGACATTCGCATCTTGGAAGGGGCCTCCTGAATCCTGGCTGAGTAAATTCCCCGGGGGACTTCCAGGCAACCCACGTGCCTCTTTCCTTGCGCAAAACGAATTCTCTTGTTAGGTTGCTTCTTCGCGAAAACGAGGAGTGAATGCAACTTTCGCCGGACAAATTTTTTCGCGCGCGAATCACGCGCCGCAGGAAAATCGCTGATGATTTGTGGGCCATCCATCTTAATCCAGGGGGAGAGTTTCGCTTCGCTCCCGGCCAGTACGCCACTCTGGGCGTGGAAGGCTCCGGAAAGCTCATCGAACGCGCCTACTCCATCGTTTCCGCGCCGCATGAGCCGGAACTGGAAATTTTTATCGAGCTCGTCCCGCAGGGCGAGCTCACTCCGCTGCTCTACAAGCTCGACGTCGGTGAGCATCTCTCGATGCGGAAAATTCCGAAGGGCCGCTTCACTCTCGACGTAAAAAGTGGACACAAAAATCATCTGTTGCTGTCCACCGTCACCGGAGTTGCGCCGTTTGTGAGCTATGTCCGCGCTTATGGGAAGGATTGGTGCGAAGGGAAGTTCGACGGCGGCCATCGCCTGTTCATAATCAACGCGGCCAGCCGCTCGTGGGAATTCGGCTATCGCGAGGAGCTCGAAAAAGCGGCCGCGGCACTGCCGTGGCTCACTTACGTGCCTTCCATCAGCCGGCCGTGGGAAGATCCGGATTGGAAGGGCGAAACCGGGCGCATCGAAGACCTGCTTCGCAAATATGCGGACGCCTGGAATCTCGACCCCTCGAACACGACGGCGTATCTCTGCGGACATCCGCAAATGATCGAAAATGCCAAAGGCATATTGCAGCGCCGCCGCTTCGCGAAAGATTCTATCCGCGAGGAGGTTTACTGGATCCCGCCCAAGTCTTAGCAGTTCTAGCGTGCTAATCGTCCGCCGATCACTTTATCCTTCAGCTCGGGCCGTTCGCCTCGGCAATTTCGTCAATGGTCCTTTGCGTCGCGCCCAGCGGTACAGCAACATGGACCGTCTCGCCCGGGTCATCAGCGTCCACGACAATGGAGTCGCCATATTTCACCACCGTCACGTGACTATCTTCGTCCACCACTTCCACCAATGTTCCATCCTGACAGTCGCGCAGGCCTGAAATCGCTGCGTCAATAACGGGCAGGTACTGCTGCAGATTTTTCGACGCGTCGGCGAGATTCCGCCGCGGCACAAATCGCGCCGCCACGGGCATGATCATGGCTGGCACAATCAGTGAAAGGTGCGTGCCATTCGGCGCTTTCTCGTTCACCTTTACGTGAATGAATCCGTCGCTGGACACGATGGCAGCGCCGACGAGCGCCGTGCCCAACACTCCAATTCCGATTTTTCCCAGCAGCAACATTTGAGGTCCCTCCTTCAGGGCGAAGAATTCAGCGTGAGATCTCCGGCGAAGACGTGGGCGTGAAGCGTGTACTTTCCCGCGCCTCTTGTCTTTAGCGATTCGCCCACCCAGCCTTTAGCTTCTCCAAAACCATCGGCGTAAACGTCGCCGAAACGCACCGACGCATTTACGACCGCATAGTCACTGGGATTTCCAGCATCAATCGTCAGATCGCCGCCAACCAAACCGACGTCTTTGTTTCCGGTTACATGCTGGACATGGAGGTCGCCGCCGCTCATGCGCAGAAACAGATCGGTGTACCTCGGAATTTCAATGGTTACGCGTAGTTCATTCTTAGGGCCGTGAAAAACGCGCAAATCGCCGCCGTTCGCGTTCTCGGTAAGCCGCACCGTTAGATTCTTGGCTTCCCCGGAGTTTTTGCCGGTGAAGCGAACCACAATCCTGTTCTCATCGTTTCCTACAATCCGAAATTCGCCAGCTTGCAAATGCATCCGCAAAAGGCTTTCCGAAGCGAACGGGACATCGAAGGGATGGTTCTGCAGATCCTTCACTTCGAGCTTGGTCTGTGCCAACGTCGCTGAAGCAAGGAGCAACGCGCATAAAGTGAGAAATGTCGTCCGCACCCGAGGCTCCTTCGATAGCTTACTGTCGGGCAGCTCTTTTTGTTAGTCCGATGTGTTGTGCGAATCAATCCACACGCGCACTGTTTCGTGCGAATTTGTGGCCGTTACCAGAGTGGTGTCGCCGGCGCGATCGAGGGCCTCAATCGCCGCTTCAATATTGACCTGATGGTCGCCCGTTTCCGACGCTAGCGCCTGGGCCACTTCCCACGGAACGGTCACGTCGACTTTTTCATGATTCCGTTTGTCGATCACATGAACGATCAACTGCCCGCGCTCTTTGGCTACGCGCACATTGCTGTCCGGCTGCTCCACGGTGACAAACTCGCCGTCAGGCGCGGTCTTCAACGCATTCAGAATCACCGGCAGGTCGATGCCGTTCGTCTGGAAGTTGCCAATTTGGACCTTGCCGTTGTCCAACTGCCGCTCGTGAATCGCGGGAATCACCGCTTCCGCCAGCGAAAGAGGAATATTCACGCGTACCAGCTCCTTCGTATTCACGCCGTCAATTTTGACGTGCAGATACCGTTGTGGAGTTGCTGCCAAAGCCGCCGTCGCCATACCTAGCGCCGCCAGAAACACAAAAAGTCCTTTCATCTGTAAACGCCTCCGCGCGTTCACTTATAGCTACGCAGGAGCCTGGAAAAAAGTTCCACGCGAGGTTTTCAGGGGAGAGCGCAAAGAGAACGTCTCAGAACATCCTGGGGAAAACGCAGGTCCCAACGCATCGGCCGCTAGTCGCGCTGCGGCTTGAAAACCATTACGGCGAGAGGCGGCAGAATCAACTTCAGCGAAAATTCGCGATCATTCCACGGTACCGGCTCCGCGTTTACGCCGCCGCCGTTCCCTGCGTTGCTGCCGCCGTAGAATGACGAATCCGTGTTCATTATTTCTCGGTAGAAGCGCCGCTCTGGCACGCCCACGCGATAGTTCTCCCGCATCATCGGAGTGAAATTGCAAACCACAATCAGAAAATCCTCTGGGCGCCGTCCTCGGCGGATGAACGCCAGCACGCTGGCATCCGCGTCATGCACTTCGAGCCACTCGAATCCCTGCCATTCGAATTCCACCTCGTGCAAGGCGGATTCGCGCTGATAGAGCTGATTCAAGTCAGTCAGAAGCCTTTGAATCCCCCGATGTGCAGGGAATTCCAGCAAACTCCATTCCAGCGCCGCGTTCTCCCGCCACTCGCTCCATTGCGCCAGTTCCGAGCCCATAAACAACAGCTTTTTTCCCGGATGCGCGAACATGTAGCCGAAGAGCAGGCGCAGATTTGCGAACTTCTGCCAGTCGTCGCCCGGCATTTTGGAAATCAACGCACGTTTTCCGTGAACCACTTCATCATGGGAAAGCGGCAATATGAAATTCTCGTTAAACGCGTACAGCATCGAAAAGGTCAGCTCGCCGTGATGATATTTCCGATGAATGGGGTCCAGAGCGAAGTAGCGCAGTGTGTCATTCATCCACCCCATGTTCCATTTCAAATCGAATCCCAGCCCGCCCAGATATGTCGGACGCGAAACCGCGGGCCACGCCGTCGATTCCTCGGCAATGGTCAGCACGCCGGGATGACGCGCATGCACCACTTCATTCATTTGTTTCAAAAACGCAATCGCTTCCAGATTTTCGCGGCCGCCGAATTGGTTGGGCAGCCATTCGCCTTCGCGCCGCGAATAATCCAAATACAGCATGGAAGCCACCGCGTCCACGCGCAGCCCGTCAAGGTGGTATTTTTCAAGCCAGAAAAGGGCGTTCGAGAGCAGAAAATTCCGCACCTCGTTGCGTCCGTAGTTGAAAATCAGCGTACCCCAGTCGGGATGCGAGCCGCGGCGCGGGTCGGCGTGCTCGTACAAATAGGTGCCATCGAAATACGAAAGTCCGTGGCCATCGCGAGGAAAGTGCGCCGGCGTCCAGTCGAGAAGCACGCCGATGCCCGCTTGATGGCAGAGATCGACAAAATTCATGAATTCCTGCGGGGTGCCGTAACGGCTGGTTACCGCAAAATATCCAACCGTCTGATAGCCCCACGAAGCATCCAGCGGATGTTCCATCACAGGCAGCAACTCGATATGCGTATAGCCCATTTGCTTGACGTAGGGGATCAATTCTTCGGCCATTTCCGAGTAGGTCAGCCAGCGTCTATCCGGGCCGCGCCGCCACGAGCCAAAATGCAGCTCATAAATCGAAATTGGCGCGTGCTGCCAGTCGAATTTCGCGCGAGCGCCCATCCACTCGCGGTCATTCCATGAGTAGCTGTCAAGATTCGCGACAACGGAGCTCGATTTTGGCCGCACCTCGGCGGAAAAACCGTAGGGATCGGCCTTCAAGGTCATCATTTCGCCTGAGCGCGACAAAATTTCGTATTTATAGAAACTGCCTTCTCGCAGTTCCGGGACAAAAATCTCCCAGATGCCGGTTGAACGGGCACGCATCGGATTCACCCGCCCGTCCCAGCGATTGAAATCGCCGACCACGCTGACGCGCATCGCATTTGGCGCCCATACCGCAAAGTGCACTCCAGCGATGCCGGAGATTTCGCGCAGGTGCGCGCCGAGCTTCTCATAGTTTTGAAAGTGGGTGCCTTCACCCAGCAGATAGAGGTCGTAGTCGGTCAGCAGGGGTGGAAAAGCAAAAGCGTCGTAGAATTCGACGGCCGCGCCGCCAGAGTCAGTGATACGCAGCCGGTACGATGTAGGCGCAATTTCAGTGCTTGTTGCGGCGGAAGCTTCCAGAGGGATAAATACTTCGAAAAATCCTGCCGCGTGCACGCGCGTGGCGCCATGCTCTCTCGCATTTTTGCCCCAGACGATGCTCACACGCGTCGCGTTAGGCTGGAATGTCCGCACGAACACGCCATGCTCGTGCGGCGCGCCTGCCCAGTGCGGCCCAAGGATCGAAAATGGTTCCGGATGCTCGCCGCGCGCAATCAACTCTACGTCCGCTGCGCTCAATAAGGAATCAGAGATGGGCGTTTCGCTCGTCACGATATCTTTCAACGGTCCCAGTTCGCATCTCCCTCGAACTACGCCATCCATTTTACCGGACAGCAGCCTCGCAACCAACCAAATGCATGCCCCTTGGTAAATTTTTAATTTCGCGGCAGCTCGGTGACACGGCGATCAATGGGTTTGGCTTTCGCGCGCGGATCGGCATGCAGCTGGCCGTAACTCGCTTGCTTTTGCTGGACAGGAACGGTCCCCGCGAGTACGCTATGCGTTTTGCACGTCTGTTACTTCCCGAACGCGGCCGAAAAGGTAACTTTCTACCGCGCAGGAGCTTCAAGCTCATGAAACGCGGCATTGTATTTGCGTCTTTGCTGTGCTTGGCAATTCCAATTGCTATTGCGCTCATGCCCGTGCGTGTTCGCGCTCAGTCGCGCTCGCAGGGCCGGTCGATGGTCATCACGCGCTACGGCATCGTCTCGGCGGAAAGCCCTCTGGCCGCGCAAGCCGGTGCGCAAATTCTCTCGCAAGGCGGCAACGCCATTGACGCCGCCATTGCCGCGAATTCCGTGATGGGCGTCGTCGAGCCGATGATGAACGGCATGGGTGGCGATCTTTTCGCCATCGTTTACGACGCGAAATCGGGCAAGCTTTACGGCCTGAACGCCAGCGGCTGGTCGCCAAAAGCCCTTACGCCTGAATTTCTACACACCAAAGGAATCACCAAGATGCCGGCCTACGGCATTGATTCCGTGACGGTGCCGGGTGTTGTCGATGGTTGGAGCAAGCTTCTCGCCCGCTTCGGAAAATTGACTCTGCAACAGGATATGGCTTCCGCGATTCAATATGCGCGGGAAGGCTTTCCTGTTCCCGAGTGGGATGCGATGTACTGGGCGGAGGCCGCGAATTTCCTGGCAAAAAATCCAGAAACGGCGCGCGTTTATCTAATCAACGGCCAGGCCCCAAAGGTGGGACAGATTTTCCGTAATGAAGACCTTGCGCATTCCCTGGAATTGGTCGCCACGGGAGGGCGCGACGCCTTCTACAAGGGCCAACTGGCGCAGCGCATTCTTGCTCTCTCCAAGAGCGAAGGCGGCGCTATGACCGCGGAAGATCTTGCCGATTATTCCGCAGAATGGGTCGAGCCTCTTTCCACGCAATATCACGGCTGGACTGTTTACGAACTGCCGCCCAATGGGCAGGGAATTGCCGCGCTAGAAATGCTGAACATCATGCAGCAGTTTCCTCTCGCGGGGTACGGACACAACTCCGCGGACGCCCTGCATGTCATGATCGAAGCTAAAAAACTCGCATATGCCGATCTGCTGAAATATATTGGCGATCCGCGGTTCAGCAAGATTCCCATTGCCGGTTTACTCTCAGACGAATACGCGCGCGCCCGCGCGAAACTGATAGACATGTCCAAAGCGAATTGTAACGTCGCGCCGGGAAATCCACCTGCGGGCGACACGACATACCTTACCGCCGTCGATCAGCAGGGCGACATGGTTTCGCTCATTCAGAGCAATTTCGAGGAGTTCGGTTCGCGCCTCGTCGCCGACAGCACGGGTTTTGTTCTTCAGGATCGCGGCGCGCTTTTCAATTTGGAGACGGGCTCGCCTGATGTTCTCGCGGGCCACAAACGCCCTTTGCACACGATTATTCCGGCTTTTATGACCCACGGTGATACGCGTATCGCCTTTGGCATTATGGGCGGCTTCAATCAAGCGCAAGCACACGCCCAATTCGTCTCAAATATCGTGGATTTTGGCATGAATATTCAGGCCGCCATGGAGGCCGCGCGCTTCACCAAGGCCAGTTTCGGCGGCTGCGACCTGGATATGGAAGATCGGATACCCGCTGACGTGCGTTCCGCGCTCGCCGCGCGTGGCCATCAAATTCGCGTGGACGGCGATTTCTCTTCACGCATGGGCGGCGGACAGGCTACCGAGAGGAATTTTTCTACCGGCGTGAATTTTGGCGCTTCCGATCCGCGCAAAGATGGCGAAGCCATTCCGCAACCTTTGCCGCGCCATTAATTACCGTAATTACCGCGCTTCATCTCGAATGTCTCGATAAGTTGCCAACTGGACACAGATAGTACTTCGGTACCATTGTCGTTCCTGCCCGAAAGCCGCTAAATAACAGTAGCGCGTAGACTTGTAAGAAACTACGAAACTGAGTTGCGTCCGGATTCTGGATAATCTGTGTTCAAACTCAGAGGTGAATCTGTATCCCGGCGCATCGCTCTGCGCCGAGTAAGGTAAGCAAACGGGATGCCCACGAAAGTCGAATCGCGCCGAAAGCAGCCCAAAAGCCCTGTATCGAACGGGCGAAACGGAACAAACGGCGCGAATCGAAAAAATGGCAAAAACCATCCGCACGACCCCGGCGTCCTTTCCGGTAAATCGGTAACTATCACTCGACCTGCTTGCCCATCTCAAATCTCCATACCTTTTCCGAGAATTGAAAACGCCGACGCGCGCTATCGCCAGCTTGTCGAGCAACTCCCAGCCATCACCTATGTGGCGGAATTCGGCCTTGAAGGGAAATGGGAGTACGTCAGCCCGCAGATTTATTCCTTGCTCGGTTTTTCGCAAGATGAGTGGATGAACACCAAAGGATTGTGGCTGAAGCAGGTTCATCCGGGCGATCGCCAGAGAGTGATGGAAGCAGAGGAGCAGAGTCTTCGTGATGGCTCGAATTATGAAGTTGAATACCGCATGTACACGCGGGATGGCCGCCTGGCGTGGTTTCGGGACCGTGCCATGCTGGTGCAAGAGAGTAGCAACCGCATTCTGATGCATGGCTTCATGCTCGACATCAGCGAGCGGCGCGAAGCCGAGCAGGCCCTCCTGAAGCTCAGCCGCCAGACCAATCTGATTCTCAATTCTGCCGGTGATGGAATTTTCGGTCTGGATCGCAACGGCGCACTCACTTTTGTGAACAGCGCGGCGGCGCGCATGCTCGGTTACCGGCCCGAAGAGGTGATTGGCCGCAACGGACACGCGCTTTGGCACCACACGAACTCTGAAGGCAAACCGCGGCCTGAGGTTGATTGCGCCGTATTTGCGGTCCTGCGCGATGGCGCCACCCGCCATGGCACTGGCGATGTATTCTGGCGCAAAGACGGCTCCAGTTTCCCGGTGGAATTCATCAGCACTGCCATTCGCGAAGGTGAAGACGTGGTGGGCGCGGTAGTGACCTTCCGCGACATCACTGCCCGCCAGCGCGCCGAAAAAGCTCAAAAACAAGCGGAGGAGCGCTTCCGCAGCATTTTCGAAAATGCCGTCGAAGGCATTTACCAGTCCACGCCGGACGGTAAATTCATCAGCGTCAATCCGGCCATGGCGCGCATGTTCGGTTATTCGTCGCCGGACGAAATGATTCAGGCGGTCAACGATATCGGAGCCCAGATGTACACGCAGGCTTTGCAACGTGATGAATTCAAGGCTGTCATGGAAAAAGTCGGCACCGTGGAAGGTTTTGAGACTGAAGTTCTGCACAGAGACGGCGGCAAAATATGGGTTTCAGAGACAGCGCGCGCTGTCCGCAACGTGATCGGCCGTATCTGCTATTACGAAGGAACGCTCGAAGACATCACGTCGCGAAAACGTTCCGAAGCCGAACGCCAGGTCTCTTTCGAAATCATCCACGCGGCAAACGTCACTGACAATCTGGATGAACTTCTGCACCGCATTCACCAGTCTCTGTGTCGCGTTCTGTATGCCGACAATTGTTTCGTCGCTCTTTACGATCCAGTTTCCTGCCTTTTTACGTTTCCGTTCTTCGTCGACAAATACGACACGGCGTTTCCGCCGCAGACGGTAAATCGCAGCTGCACCAGCTACGTTTTCCGCAAAGGCGAAGCTACTTTGATCCCACAAGGTGTTTTCGATCAACTGGTCGAGCAGGGAGAAGTGGAGCTTGTCGGCACCCCTTCTCCGTCGTGGCTCGGCGTCCCTCTGCGCACGCCTTTGGCTACCATCGGCGTCCTTGTCGTGCAGCATTACGAGGACGAAAACGCCTACACGCAGCGCGATCTCGAGTTCTTGACTTCCGTCGGCGGCCAGATTGCTCTCGCCATCGAGCGCAAGCGCGCCGAGACGGCTTTGCGCGACAGCGAAGCGCGCCTCCGCGTCCTGATCGAGCAACTGCCCGCCATTCTTTGGACTACTGATACCGAGCTTCGTTTCACGTCCTCTGTCGGCGCCGGCCTGGCGCGCCTGGGCCTTAAGCCAAACGAAGCAGTGGGGTTGTCACTCTATGAGTTTTTCCAGACTGACGACCGGACTTTCCCTCCCCTTGCAGCTCACCGCCGCGCGCTTACCGGCGAATCGGTGACCTTCCATCTGGAGTGGGGCGGCGGCTCTTACGCCTGCCACGCCGAGCCTATCCGCGACGCCTCAGGAAAGGTCACCGGCGTTATCAGCATGGCTTTCGATATTACCGATCGCAAACAGCTCGAGGCCCAATTGCGCCAGGCGCAAAAAATGGAAGCGGTTGGGCGCCTCGCTGGCGGCATCGCTCATGATTTCAATAATCTCCTCATGGTCATTCAGGGCTACGCCGAACTTCTGCTCGACAAGCTCGGCGGTGAGCATCCGCTGCGGCGCAATGCCGAGCAAATTCACGACGCTTCCCAACGCGCCGCCTCGCTCACGCGCCAATTGCTCGCTTTCAGCCGCAAGCAAATGCTCGCTCCTCAGGTTCTGAACGTGCAGGACGTTGTCACGGACATGGAGAAAATACTGCGCCGTCTGATCGGCGAAGACATTGAGCTGGTCACCATGAACGCCTCCGAGCTTTGGCACGTTCGCGCCGACCGCAGCCAAATCGAACAGGTGATTCTGAATCTGGCTGTAAACTCCCGCGACGCCATGCCCAACGGAGGCAAACTCACCATCGAGACTGCGAATACCGAGTTGGATAGTTCCTATTCGCGGCACGCCGTGGTCGAACCGGGCGAATACGTCATGCTCGCGGTCAGCGACACGGGCATCGGCATGGACGCTGCTACCCAGGCGCACATCTTCGAGCCTTTTTTCACTACAAAAGAAAAAGGGAAGGGAACGGGTCTTGGACTCGCTACCGTCTACGGCATTGTCAAGCAGAGCGGCGGTTACATTTGGGTTTACAGCGAAGCACGCAAGGGCGCGACGTTCAAAGTTTATCTCCCGCGCGTCGAAGCGGAAGTGCAACCCGCGGCGCCGCCGGCCGGCCCCAAGCCTTCGCGGCGCGGGTCGGAAACCATTTTGCTTGTCGAAGATGAGAAGGGCGTTCGCGATCTGGCGCGCGAATATCTGGCGGAAGGTGGCTATGAGGTTCTGGAAGCGGAAAACGCTGACGAAGCTCTGCGCATCGCCCGAACGCGACCAGGCAGCATCGACCTGCTTTTCACGGACGTTGTCATGGCGGGACTTAGCGGGCGTCAACTCGCCGAACAGATGCGGCAGCTCCGCCCTGGCATTCGCGTTTTATATATGTCCGGCTACACCGACGAAGCCATTGTGCACCATGGCATCCTCGGCCGAGGCATGGCCCTCCTGCAGAAGCCTTTCACTCTGAATTCTCTGGCCCTTAAAGTCCGCGAAACCCTCGACCAGCGCATCGAAAACTAGCGTTGCCGATCCGCTGCTCTTCTCACGTAGACATAATGATTTTCTGGCAGTTCATCGCTTGTCTTATTCTCGGGAGTTTGCTTTCCACCCGCCGCCTCGCTAGCATGTCGGTTTCTGTTCTGTCTGCGGAGGTCTACCGTGATTCGCAATCTCCACTCCAAACGTTTCGCCACGCGCGCAGTCCATGCCGGTGAACGCCAGCGCCCTGACGGCTTTGTTCCGATGTCCACTCCCATCCACAGCAGCTCAACGTTTCTTTACGACCATCTCGCCGACATCGACGCCATCACCTCCGGCGAACGCTCCGGTTTCACCTATTCCCGCCACGGCAATCCCACTAACGCTGCCCTCGAAGAAGCCGTCGCCTCCCTCGAAGCCGCCCCGCCCGGCAGCGCCGCTGTCAGCCTCGCCTCCGGAATGTCTGCGATTCTCCTCGCGCTTCTCGCCGCTGGGGTCGAGCACGGCAGCAAAATCGCCGCTTCGCAGGATTTGTACGGTGTCACCACAAAATTCCTTCTCGAGGTTACTTCTCGTTGGGGCGCCGAAATTCAATTCCTAGATGTCTTCAGCCGCTCAGGCCGCGACGCACTCTGGGTGTCCAAGCCCAATGTTTTGCTTCTCGAAAGCCTCACGAATCCGCTGCTTCGCATTCCCGATTTGCCCGAGCTCATAAAAGAGGCTCGCGCCCACAAAACGCGCGTCATCGTTGACAACACTTTTGCCACGCCTTTGCTTCTGCAACCGCTCCAGCATGGCGCTGATTTCGTCGTACACAGCGCCACTAAATATTTCGGCGGCCACGGAGATTTGACCGGGGGAATTCTCATTGCCCGCGAGAAATTCGCCAATGAGGCGCGCTCCTTTTCGCGGCTTGTTGGCGCTGTCCTCGGGCCTTTCGAAGCATGGCTCACGCTTCGCGGACTGAAGACTTTGCCACTGCGTTTCGCGCGCCAGTGCGAAAACGCGCAAGCCCTCGCCGAATTTCTCGCTGCTCATCCGCGCGTCGAGCAGGTCCGTTATCCGGGTCTCCCGGCTCATCCTGACCATGCTCTCGTGCAGCAACTCTTCGCCGGCGCCGGCCTTGGCGGTGTTCTGTCCATCAAAATTCGAGGCGCAGGCCGCGACGAAGTCTTCCGGTTCGTTGATTCCCTCGAGCTGTTCTTGAAGGCTACTTCTCTTGGCGACGTGCAAAGCCTCGTTCTTTATCCGGCGATTTCCTCGCATCGCGACCTCTCTCCGAAACAGCGCGAGCGCTTGGGAATCACTGAGAATCTTGTGCGCCTATCCGTCGGCATCGAGCACATCGAAGATCTCAAGGCTGATTTGGCGCAAGCTCTGGCGCAGTTGTAATCGCTCCTAATTGCTCAGTCTGCGAGGCGGCATCTTTTGTTGTTCCTCCGTGAAACAGTCAGCCGGCGGTGTTCGCCCCCGAAACACGCCCATGTTCACCATTGTTCCGCGAACGTTTTCAGCAAATTCTTGTACAGGCAAGCTGAGCATGGGCTTACAGGCTCTGCACGTATTTTTGATCTCTTCGCACTTCTGGCCTTCTACGTGCCTTTTTCCCAGTTGTCGCATTGGCCGACAGGGGTGGAACGGGCCACGTGAACAGGGGGCATTGATATGGAAATTATGAGTGGACGTCAAGCGCTAGTCGTGCGAGAGGATGAAATCGAAGCTCCAATCTCGGAGCAGAAACTCTGGGTCGCGGTCCTCGCGCAGGCTCTCGAAGACTTGCAGGGCGACCGCCTCACCGCCCGCCACGAGGCCGAGCACTTTTTGCTTCGCGATAGAAACGATTTCTTCACAGTGTGCGCCGCCGCCGGAATTGATCCAAGTAGCTTTCGCTCGCGTCTTGGCCGCTTGCACGCTGCCTCGATTCCGCAAGCGCCTCAACTCGCCGCTTAACTTCCTGCGGATTTGGCGCAGCAGAGGCCGCTCGTTTGAACCGGATCATTTGGATGGGGCGGCTTCCATCGAAATAAGCACGCGCCACCATTTTTCAGAGTAAGATTTAGTCTGCTCTTTCCGATTGTGGTCCAGGAGCAGCAAACGCGTGCCGCAGCCGTCGCCTACCAAGCCTGAGGTCGAAGTTCTTTTATGGTGCGCGCGAAATCCTTTGGACGCGGGCTGCCAGGAACGTCTGGCGGCGCTTCTCGCATCGCCTCTCGATTGGCCACTTATCCTTGATTTGGCTTTGGAGAACGGCGTGCTGCCGCTCCTTTGCGAACATTTATCCCGTTATTCGCAGATACAAATCCCTGGCGATATTTCGAACCGGCTGCGCGACGAGAATCGCCAATACTCCATGCGCTCGCTCTTATTAATGGCAGAACTTCTCCGCATCGAAAACGTGCTGCGTCAAAAACGAATTCCCGCGCTTCCATATAAAGGGCCAACTCTTGCGCAGTTCGCGTATGGGAATCCGTCGCTTCGGCAGTTTGAAGATCTCGATATCGTCGTGCCGCAGCAATTCATGCCACTCGTTTACGACGAGATGAACGGCCTCGGCTACGAGGCCAAGCTTCCCCGCAAAAGTTTTCTCGCAAAGCGCCGCCGCGAAATTCCCGGCGAATATGTTTTCCTGCACAAGCAGAATCGCGCACTGGTCGAATTTCACACTGAATTCACGCTGCGCCATTTTCCGCGCCCGCCCCGGATCGACGAAATGGCTCGGCGTTCCGCCATAGTTTGCACGAACGGCAGGGAAGTGCCAACCTTTTCGCCAGCCGACCAACTGCTGATGCTGTGCGTTCATGGCGCAAAAGATTTTTGGTCGCGCCTCATCTGGGTCGCCGATGTTGCTGCCGTCGCGGAAAAGCTCAGCGCCGCTGACTGGCAGCGCCTTTTCGAGGAGGCAGACAGATACAACGCCTCGCGCATGGTGAATCTCGGCCTTTGCCTCGCGCATTCCATTTTTGAAATGCAGCTTGCTCCGGACATTTCGCGGCGGATTGCACAGGACCGCGCTGCCAGCCGTGTCGCTGCGCAGCTTCGCGATCGGCTCTTAGGCGCTCGCCACCTGCCCGACGGTATTTTGTGGCGCTCACGCTATCGCGTCGCCATGGTTCAGGGCTTTACGGGCGGGGTTCGCTACTGGCTGCGCCTCTCTACGGCTCCCGCCGAGGAAGACTGGTTTGCTGCCGATTCCCGCTCTCGTTCAGACGTGGCATCCTCGTTTGTTCGTCCTCTTCGCCTGTGGCGCAAATATGCTGGTTCCCGCGCTCCAGAATAGTTCAGCGCCACGGCGAGTGAGACTTCCGCTGAGCTTCTGCATTTCGGACTTGTCGCGTCAAGCGATTCTGTGGATTTGCCCGGCTCTTCTTTTAGTGCCATACTCCCGCACTTGCATTTGTTTTTCTTAATTTGAATCTTTATCTCATCCGCAGTGCGATTTTTGAGGGGGAGGAAAGAATGCATTCTTTAGCTGTGCGCCGTTCTGCAGTAATAGCAGCGCTTCTTGCTTTATCGCTGATTCTATGTGCACCCGCGCTCGCCCAGCAATCCGCGCCGGAAAATACCCAGCAGGATTCCTCCAGCACTCGGCGCGTCCTAACCGACGCCGACTATGCGCATGCCGAAAAATTCATGCC
>DASYYQ010000176.1:0-26697 GCA_035933545.1 Candidatus Acidiferrales bacterium
TACTCGACAATCTCAGTGACGGCGCCGGCGCCTACGGTGTGCCCGCCTTCACGAATGGCGAAGCGCAATCCCTTTTCCAGCGCTACCGGCGTGATCAGTTTCACTTCCACCGACACGTTGTCTCCCGGCATCACCATCTCCACGCCGCTTGGCAGCGCCACGTCTCCCGTCACGTCTGTGGTGCGAAAATAAAATTGCGGCCGGTAGCCCGTGAAAAATGGCGTGTGCCGCCCGCCTTCTTCTTTCGTCAGCACGTACGCTTCCGCCTTGAACTTCGTGTGCGGCGTGATCGACCCTGGCTTGGCAATCACTTGCCCGCGCTCCACTTCTTCTTTTTCCGTCCCGCGCAACAGCAACCCCACATTGTCCCCGGCGATTCCTTCGTCGAGCAATTTGCGGAACATCTCCACGCCCGTCACCACTTTCTTCATCGTCGGACGGAAGCCCACGATCTCCACTTCTTCGCCCACTTTCACTTTCCCGCGCTCCACTCTTCCCGTCACCACCGTGCCGCGTCCCGAAATCGAGAAAATATCTTCAATGGGCATGGCGAACGGCTTATCCACATCCCGTTGCGGCAGCGGAATGTTCTTGTCCACCGCCTCCATCAATTCCAGTATCGTCTTCTCCCACTTCGCGTCGCCTTCCAGAGCCTTCAGCGCGCTTCCGCGAATCACTGGCACTTTGTCGCCGGGAAATTGATAGGTCTTCAGTAAATCCCGCACTTCCATTTCCACCAGATCGAGCAGCTCCGGGTCCTCCACCGCATCGCACTTATTCAAAAACACCACGATGTACGGCACCCCCACCTGCCGCGCCAGGAGAATGTGCTCGCGCGTCTGCGGCATGGGCCCGTCGGTCGCCGCCACTACCAGAATCGCTCCGTCCATCTGCGCCGCGCCGGTGATCATGGTCTTGATGTAGTCGGCGTGCCCCGGGCAATCGATGTGCGCATAGTGCCGGTTGGCCGTCTCGTACTCCACGTGCGACACCGCGATGGTGATGCCGCGCTCGCGCTCTTCTGGAGCGTTGTCGATCGAATCGAACGCCCGGAATTGCACCTTGGGATTGTTCTTCGACAATACTTTGGTGATGGCCGCCGTCAAGGTGGTCTTGCCGTGATCGATGTGCCCGATCGTCCCGATATTCAGGTGCGGCTTGCTGCGCTCAAATTTTTCCTTCGCCATGATTCTTTCCGCTCCTCAGCTTGTGCTTAGCTCCTAGTTGAAATACTTCGGAAACTCTCTTTGAAAATCGTACCGCTTCAAATATTGCTCCGCTTCGCCTGAGTTCAGCATTTCGAAGAATCGCCGCCGCTGCTTCTCCAGTTCGCCGTTTTCAGACATGCCCAAAAATTTCAGCCAGCGATCCTCGCCGAGCACGCACTTAAATCGTCTCCAGAACTCCCGCCGAAACTTATCCCGCGGCTCGCTCATCGGCTGGCTACCTTGCCGGTGGCCTTGGAAATCACTTCCTCGGACACGTTGGCCGGCGTCTGCGCGTAATGCGAAAAGTGCATAGTAAAACTGCCGCGCCCCTGTGTGCGGCTGCGCAAATCTGTGGCGTAGCCGAACATTTCCGAGAGTGGCACTTCCGCGCGAATCACGTGACTTCCCGCGCGGTTTTCCGTTCCCTGCACATGCGCGCGCCGCGAATTCAAATCGCCAAACACCTGGCTCATGTATTCTTCCGGCACCACTACTTCCACGCGCATGATTGGCTCGAGCAATTTCGGATGCGCCCGCCCGCAGGCTTCTTTGAATGCCATTGAGCCCGCAATCTTGAACGCCATTTCCGAGCTGTCCACTTCGTGGTAGCTGCCATCCTCGACCACCACGGCGATGTCCACCATTTCGTAACCCGCGAGCACTCCATTTTCCATCGCTTCCTTGATCCCGTTCTCAATGGGCGGAATGAATTCCTTGGGAATGGCCGCGCCGAAAATCTTGTCGATGAACAGCATGCGATGCTCTTTGTCGAAGCGCCACTTCCCGCCCTTGCCGGCCACCTGCTTGGCCAATTCGTCAATTTCATCGGTGGAAAGCTCATGCATGTCTTCGTGACCGGCGCTTGGCAGCGGATGCACGGAAAGTTTCACGTGGCCGTACTGGCCGCGGCCACCGGTTTGGCGAATGTATTTTCCTTCGCCCGGCGCCGTCTTCACGATGGTTTCGCGATAGGCCACTTGCGGCCGGCCAACGTTGGCCTGCACGCTGAACTCGCGCATCATGCGGTCCACAATGATTTCCAGATGCAATTCGCCCATACCGGAAATTAACGTCTGGCCAGTGTCCGGCTCGGTGTGCACGCGGAACGTGGGATCTTCCTGCGCTAATTTCGCCAGCGCGTTGCCCATTTTTTCCTGGTCGGCTTTGGTCTTTGGCTCGATGGCCACGGAAATCACGGGCGCGGGGAATTCGATGGTTTCCAGAACGATAGGCTTGGCTTCATCGCACAGCGTGTCGCCGGTCGAGACGTTTCTCAAGCCCACGCATGCGGCGATGTCACCCGCGTCGATGGATTCGATTTCTTCGCGTTTGTTGGCGTGCATGCGCAGCAAACGGCCAATGCGCTCGCGCGTGCGCTTTGTGGCGTTGTAAACAGTCGCGCCGGTCTTGCACACGCCGGAATAAACGCGAATGTAGGTCACGTGGCCGACGTATGGGTCAGTCATGATTTTGAAACCCAGCGCGGAAAACGGCTGATCGTCAGCGGCGCGGCGCAGCTCCGGCTCTTCCGTGTCGGGATTGATTCCCTCGACCGGCGCAACGTCGGAAGGCGCAGGCAGAAAGTCCACGATAGCGTCAAGCAGCGGCTGAATGCCCTTGTTTTTGAACGCCGAGCCTGCCAGCACCGGCACAAGCTTCAGCGCCAAAGTCGAGCGGCGGATCGAAGCGCGCAATTCTTCCGGCGTGAGCTGGTGCTCGGCCAGATATTTTGTGAGCACAGCGTCATCGTGCTCGGCGATGTATTCGACAACTTTTTCGCGATGCTCTTTGTAAAATTCCGCATTCACGGCGGAGGCTTTGAGCGCGGCGGCAATATCCGGCCGCGTTTTCTGGAACGCCGGATCCCACAATTTGTCGAGCGCGATGTATTCGAATTCCGCGCCAAGCGTTTCGTCTTTCCACACAATGGCGCGCTCTTCGATAAAGTCAATCACGCCGATGAAGCTGTCTTCTTTGCCGAGAGGAAACTGGAGGGGCACAGGATGGGCCGAGAGGCGCTGGCGCATGGTGCGAATCACGTGGTCGAAATCGGCGCCGACGCGGTCCATTTTGTTGACAAACGCGATGCGCGGAACGCGATACTTGTCCGCCTGGCGCCACACCGTTTCCGACTGCGGCTGCACGCCCGCGACCGAATCGAAAATCCCCACCGCGCCGTCGAGCACGCGCAGCGAACGCTCCACTTCCACCGTGAAATCCACGTGTCCCGGCGTATCGATAATGTTGATGCGATACAGCTGGCCGTTGCGCTTCCATGCAGCGGTGGTGGCCGCGGAAGTGATTGTGATTCCGCGCTCGCGCTCCTGCTCCATCCAGTCCATGGTGGCGGTCCCTTCGTCCACCTCGCCGATTTTGTAAGTCACACCCGTATAAAACAGGATGCGCTCGGTCGACGTGGTTTTCCCCGCGTCAATGTGCGCCATGATCCCGATGTTGCGCATGCGATCGAGTTGGAATTGCCGTGCCATTCTAAAATTTCCCGCCTGCCAGCGCCCAATTACCAGCGATAGTGGGCAAAGGCCTTGTTGGCCTCCGCCATGCGGTGAACATCCTCCCGTTTTTTCACTGCTCCGCCCTTGCTGTTTGCGGCATCGATCAATTCATCGGTCAGCTTGTCGGTCATGTTTTTCCCGGAGCGCTGTCGCGCGTACAAAATCAGCCAGTGAATCGCCAGCGACTGCTTGCGATACTGATTCACTTCCACTGGCACCTGATAGTTCGCGCCGCCTACGCGCCGGGTCTTCACTTCCAGCATCGGCTTCACGTTTTCAATCGCTTTTTTGAAAATCGTCAGCGCGTCGCTGTTCGTTTTCTGCGCGACGTTTTCCATCGCTTGATAAAAAATCTGCTGCGCGGTGGCGCGCTTGCCGTCGTACATCATGCTGGAAATAAATTTCTGCACTAGATCGCTGCCGTAGACCGCGTCTCCGGGAATCTTGCGCCGAATTACGAATCCTTTGCGTGGCATTCTGCGTTTCTCCTACTTTTGCGCGGCCTTGGGCCGTTTTGCGCCGTACTTCGAGCGCCCCTGCTTGCGATTTTCGACTCCCGCAGCATCCAGCGTGCCGCGAATCACGTGGTAACGCACGCCGGGCAAATCCTTCACGCGGCCTCCGCGCACCAGCACAATGGAGTGCTCCTGCAAATTGTGACCGATGCCAGGAATGTACGTGGTGACTTCCGCAGCATTGGTCAGTCGCGCGCGCGCCACTTTGCGCAACGCTGAGTTCGGCTTCTTCGGCGTCTGCGTGTAGACGCGAACGCAAACTCCGCGCTTCTCCGGGCAGCCCTCCAACGCGGGCGATTTCGTTTTTGCCCGCAACTGCTCGCGGCCCTGTCGAACCAACTGCGCAAACGTCGGCACTCTTATCCCTCCAAAAAATTCCCGTTTCTCTTGTTTTGCAAGGCTTGCGAGGCCCGGCAAACGCGCACAAGGTGGCAGAACAGAAGGAGTCTTACGACCCCGAAGGAACCGGCAAGGTACTACTCCGCGAGGGCGTGCTCAAAATTCAAGAACACATCCACATCTGTTGCGGAGAGCTTCCACGGCTTTGCGGGGCAGGCGCCCCATTTCGGCCGCTCCCCACAACCCCGTTCCTTCGTTCTCTGTTCCGGGGCTGAGGGAAAACCCTAAGCACAGTTACAGCAAACAACCCACCTACGAATCGGTGAGTATAGAGAAAGCAACTACAACTGTCAACAGCAAATACATCAAAAAGCTGACGCAAATTGGCGGTTGGCAGCCTCGACTGCGGACTTGCCAATACCGAAAAACCTAGGGTCAAATTGCCCAACTCCGACGGCAATGGGGCTTGAGCTACAAAACAGCGCGCGGCGCTGAAAACCCGCAAAAATTATCGATTAGAAATTACTATTCTACTTGTTTTCAGTCACTTAAGACGATTTATAATAATTTCGCCCTCTGGCGATTAGAAATTAGCCCCCTTGAACCCTTTCCCTGCTTTCATCTGGTATAAAGCCATCCAGACAACTCAGGAGGGGAGACAGTATACCACACGTAGGTCTGTCTGACTCGGGTTAGCGCTCCGCAGGTTTGAGCGCACATAAACTGTCCGTGGGGCGTGCGACATTGTGGAACGGGTGCGTAACGGCGGGCTTTACGCGCGTTCAAAACGTCACTAGACTCGCCTGAAATGATTATGTGCTCTGTCCGCACGACGCTAGTGATGTTCGCGATGCCGCTCATTTGCGCGCTCTTCTGCGTGAGTGCGAGCGCTCATGCGCTGGCCAGCGGGCCGATGGAAAAAATCGGCCCCTACAAAGGCCAAATGCGCCCAACGCAACTGCCAATCTCGGCAAAGCCGGAGCAGCTGCAATCGCGCGCGCAAGAAAAATCCGTCGAGGGCGGTCCTGAAGGCCGTCCCTACGAAGGCCAAAGCCCCCAAAAAAACGAATCGGCAAGCCAGGTGAATAATTCGCCGGACGTCCCGCTGATCATTGAGCTGTATTCGCTGAAGGTGCGCTTCGAAAAGGACGGCACCGGCACGCGGCAGTTCGACGTGCGCGTGAAGGCGGGAACCGCCGACGGGATCAAAGAGCTGAAAAATCTGGCTTTTGATTACAACGCAATGAACGATAAATTTGCGCTGAAGTTTTTGCGCGTGACAAAAGCAGATGGCACGGTCGTCGAAGCCAAGGCCGGCGCGGTGACGGACGAGCCTGCGCCTGCCGCAAAATCGGCGCCGGCATTTTCGGAACTACGCGAAGCGCGCGTGGCTGTTCCGGCGATGAATCCGGGGGACACGCTAAGCTACGAAGTGGTCACCTCGGTTGTGAAACCAGCCGCGCCGGGCGAATTTTGGTTTTCGCATCATTTTTTGACGGCGCATCCCGCGCAAGACGAAGAACTGCAAATCAATGTGCCCGCTGATGTGAAAATCGAACTGCGCAATGAACCGCAATTTCCGCCGAAAATTTCGACGGAGGGCTCCGGCGAGGACGCCCGGAAGATTTATTCTTGGAAAAGATTGAACGCGTCGCCGACCGGCAACGGGCCGGAACAGGAAAATCAGCGACCGCCGGACGTGGCGCTGACCAGTTTCGCAAGTTGGCAAGCGTTCGGCAAATGGTTCGCGTCAAACGAGAAAGCCGCGACCAATGCGAGCGCGGATGTCAGCGATAAAGCAAAAGAACTAGCCGCGGAGCAAAAAACTGACGCCGGTGAAATTGAAGCCCTCTACGATTTCGTCGCCAAGCAGATTCATCTGGTGCGCATTCCGCCGGAGCAGACTGAATTCCAGATTCACGATGCGGCGAAAGTGTTCAGCGCGGGCTACGGGGACGATTTCGACAAATGCGCCCTGCTCGCGGCGATGTTGCGCTCCGACGGCTTTTCCGCGGATGTCGCGCTCCTTCCTGCCGCGAAAAAATTCGACTCGCAATTTGTGTGGCCGGACGCAATTGCCGGCGCTGTGGTCACCGCGTCCGCTGGAAAAGAAACATTTTGGATGGATCCCGCGCCGGACACGCTTCCCTTCCGCTTGCTGCTGCCGGACGCGCGCGGGAAGCAGGCGCTGGTGGCGTCATCGAACATCGTTACGCACCTCGGGCCGCATTTCGCAGAGACGCCGCTCGACCCGCCGTTTCAATCCACGCAGAACGTCAACATCACTGCGAACGTGAGTTCGCTGGGCAAAATGACCGCGCGCGTACGTTATGTTTTGCGCGGCGACAACGAATTCGCGCTGCGCACCGCGTTCGAAGAGACTCCGCAGTCGGAATGGAAAGGATTGACGCAAACCATGGCCACGCTCGATGGCCTGAATGGAACCGTGGTGGATGCGGCGGCAAGCGATCCCACAGCTACGCGCGAGCCTTTTACGCTGGATTTCGTACTGGTTCAGCCGGACTTTCTGGACTGGTCGCAAAAAAGAGTTTTGCTGCCCATTCCGCTGCCGAATTTTGGATTGCCGAATGCGCCGGCGAATCCCTCTGCGCCCGTGCAACTGGGCAGTCCGCTGGATGTGAGCGCAACGCTCACGTTGAGGCTACCTGCGAATGATACGGTTCACGCACCGGTAGGCGCAGGCGTAACCCGCGATTACGCGGATTATCACTCGACCTACAACGCGACGGAACACAGCGTCACGGTGAAACGCACGCTGCGTTTCATTGCGCGCGAATTGCCGGCCGCGAAGCGTGGCGATTATCAAAGCTTTTCCGAGGCGGTGCAAGCGGACCAAGCGCAGGGTCTGGTGGTCGATAACATCATCCCTGGCGTTCCTGAAGACGCGACTTCGCCGGAACTGATCGAGGCCGGGACTTCCGAACTGCGCAGCGGGCGCTTCTCCAACGCGCTGCAATTATTCCAGCAGGTGCAGGAATTGAACCCGCAGCAGCCGAATTTGCCTCTGGACATCGGCACGGCGCAATTGCAGTTGGGAAAATATGACGATGCGATTGCCTCGTTCAAAAAGCAGATTGCCGCGGATCCCAAAGATGAAACGGTGAACACGCTGCTGGGCGTGGCGTACTTCGACGAGAAAAAATACGCCGAGGCGGAAGCGGCGTTCAAAAAGCAGCTCGAATTGAAGCCGCTGGATTCGAAGGCATACGCTGATTTGGGTGCAGTTTACAACGACCAGAAAAGATTCGATGAGGCGCGCGCCGAGCTGGAAAAAGCGGCGGTGCTGGACCCGCAGAGCGCGATTGTGCAGTTGCGGCTAGGCGAAGCGGAAATCGGACTGAAGAAAGCCGATGCGGCGCTCGCGGCTTTCGAAAAAGCGGCCACGCTTTCGCCCACGGCGGTGGTGGCGAATGAAATTGCCTACGCGCTCGCGGAAAATAAAACGGCGCTCGACCGCGCGAAGGAATACGCGGATTCGGCGGTGGATTCGACGGAAAACAGTTTGAGCAATGTGGATCTGCGCCACGTGAATGCGAGCAATTTTAGCGCCATGAACGCGCTGCCCGCATTTTGGGACACGCTGGGCTGGGTTTATTTTCAGCAGGGAAAAATCGCACAGGCGGAGCCGCTCATTTCCGCGGCATGGCGGCTCAACCAGACCGGCGATGTCGCAGATCACCTGGGGCAAATCTACGAGGCGCGCGGAGAAAAGGAATTGGCAGTGGGCGCGTTCGCCGAGGCGCTGGCCGCGGGAGGCGCATCACCTGACGCGCGCGAACGACTTCAGAAATTGCTTGGAACATCGTCAGGCAATGCGGCAATTGAACTGCGCGTAAAGCGCGCTAAGGCGGAGATGATTCGCCAGCGCACCATTTCATTGGGAAAAGCCAGCGCAATATCAGGCACCACAGGCAAAGCGGAATTTATCGTACTGGTCGAAGCGGGGCCAACGGGAGCAGTCGCGAGCCAAGCGAAATTCGTTGCAGGGAGCGACAAGCTTGCCGGGGTGGCCGAGCGATTGCGGAGCGCATCATTTCCGCCTGTGCTGCCGCGCGGCACGCGCGCCCACCTTATCTTGCGCGGTGCGGCCACTTGTTCAATGCAAACGGGAAAATGCGACTTCGTCTTCGACCGCCCGCGCGATTTGCTCGCCGCGCAGCGATAATCGACTTGCAACGTCAACAGCCTCATGTCAGCCAGCTAACTCCGCCGGCGAGACATGAGCTACAACTACTCGCCGAACCATGCGCCGCGCGTGTGCTAAGATAAATTGTTCCCCATGAACATGAAAGCAATGAAAGTTGGATTCGTCAGCCTGGGATGCCCGAAGAACCTCGTGGACAGCGAGGTGATGATGGGGATTCTTGCGCGCGCTGGGCACGAAATCACGCCGCGAGCGGACGATGCGGACGTGCTGGTGGTGAACACGTGCAGCTTCATCGAGCCAGCGCGCAAGGAGTCGGTGGACGCAATTTTGGAGATGGCTGAGCACAAGAGATTCGGGCGCGCGCAAAAATTGATTGTGGCGGGATGCCTGGTCGAACGCTACCGCCGGGAGATTCGCGAGCAGATTCCCGAAGTGGACGCGGTGATTGGCACAGGAGAAATAGAAAAGATTCTGGAAGCGTTCGCAGGCGAATTGCACAGCGCGGATACGAGCGCTGAGAACGATGCGAACGAACATTCGCCGACTTTTCTTTATCACGATTTGACGCCGCGCATGCTGGCCACACCGCGGCACACCGCGTACATCAAAATCAACGAAGGATGCGACCATCCGTGCGCGTTTTGCATTATTCCGCAACTGCGCGGACGCTTTCGCAGCCGCCGGTTCGAGTCGGTGATTCGCGAAGCTCGCAATCTGGTCGCCGCCGGCGTGCGCGAAATCAATTTAATTGGGCAAGACACCACTTTTTACGGCGAAGATTTGGGCCTGCGCGACGGGTTGCCGCTGCTGCTCGCAGAACTGGCCAAGATCGAAGAATTGCGGTGGATTCGCTTCCTCTATTGCTATCCGAATCGCATCACGCCAAAACTGCTGGAGACGATTGCAGAGCACGATCGCGTGGTGAAATATCTGGATATTCCTTTGCAGCACGCCAGCCGCAGCGTGCTGGCGCGCATGAAGCGCGGTTCGCACGCGGACGCGTTTTTGAAAATGCTGGAGCGCATCCGGCGTACGATTCCCGGCGTGTCGCTGCGCACTTCGTTCATCGTGGGCTTTCCCGGCGAAACCGACGAGGATTTTCGCGTACTGTGCGATTTTGTGCGCGAAGCGAAATTCGATTGGATGGGCGTGTTCGCGTATTCCGACGAAGAGACAGCGAGGAGCTTCGCGTGCGACGGAAAAGTGAACGCGGAGACGCTTGCGCGGCGGCGGGATGAGCTGATGGCCATTCAACAGAAAATTTCGCGGCAAACATTGCGCGCGAAAATTGGTAAGAGTTTTATCGCGATGCTCGAAGGACCTTCGGCGGATACTGAACTCGTCTGGCAGGCGCGGCTCGAAGGCATGGCGCCGGAAATTGACGGCAAGATCTACATCACAGAAATTTGCGGCGTGAACGATGCGTCAGAGCTGCCTGCCACGGGAACGATGGCCCGCGTAGAAATCACTGAGGCGCGCGATTACGATTTGATTGGCCGCGCCGTCGAAATTATCGAGCCCGGCGCAATCGCCGCGGCGCGCATCTCGGAAAATGCCGGAGCGGCGCACGCGTTTCCGATTCTTGCGTAGAGCGCGGATGAAAAACGATGAAGTACCGCTGCCCGATTTGCAAAAAGCAGACCGATTCGGACGTGGACAAGGATTTCCCGTTTTGCAGCGAACGCTGCCGTCTGACTGACCTGGGCAATTGGGCCACCGAAAAATACAAAGTCAGTGAGCCGGCCGCGGATGAATCCGAACGCGAAGATCAGCCGCCGCGCCGCGGTGAATTCGAAGAAAACCACGAATGAGGACGAAGACTGACGTCACTCCCGAAGCTGCCGCCCGCAAGCCGTGGGTATCGCTATTTTTCGCCACCGCGGGCGGCGCGGGCTACTTGCCCGCCGTGCCTGGCACCTGGGGCTCGCTGGTCGGCGTGCTCATCTACTGGGCCCTTTGCAGATTTTCTGCGAGTCGTCTGGATCTCTACTGGCACGGCGTTTATTATGTTCAGCCATTTCCTCCCTCCGCGGTCTTGGTAGCCCTAGTTGTGGCCGTCGTCGGCGTCGCCGCTGCCTCGCGCGTGGCGAAGTTCACGGGCAAGACGGACCCGCAAATCGTCGTGATTGACGAAGTCTCCGGCCAATTTTTGACCTACCTGCTCGCCCTGGCGCCGCTCAACTGGAAATATTTGCTGCTGGGTTTTATACTTTTTCGAGGATTCGACGTTTGGAAGCCGTTTCCGGCGCGGCAGGCCGAATCGCTGCCCGGCGGCTGGGGCATTATGGCCGACGACTGGATCGCCGGAATTTACGCGGCTATGGGGATTTGGATTGCGCGGGCTTTGGGGCTATAAGGTTGTAGGGACCTCTCGATTGAAGACGAACGGCATCCCGAAAATTGAACGCGTGCAGCCGGCAGCGGCGATTCCCGGCGGCGAAGTCACCATTCACGGCGCGGGATTCGCAACCGGCAATCATGCGCGCCCGGAAGTGCACTTTGGCATGGCCGCGGGAAGCGTGCTGCTCGCCTCAGAGAATATGCTGATCGCGCGTGTGCCCGAAGACGCGGAGGGGGGGGCAGTTCTCGTCCACGCCGGCGGCGCGGAGAGCCAGCCGTATCCCATCGCCATTGGCGCGCTGGTTGCCGATAATCTACATCCCGTCGCGAATCCCGCGGTGGATCGCGAAGGCAACGTCTACGTGACTTTCAGCGGGCAGCGCGGACAGAAAGTTCCCGTCTCGCTTTACAAAATCACTCCCAGCCGTACCGTCAAGCCTTACGTGACGCAACTTGTGAATCCCACGGGCCTGACTATGGGGCGCGATGGCGCGCTGTACGTTTCCTGCCGCAACGACGGAACGATTCATCGTGTGTTGCCCGACGGCACCAGCGAACAGTGGGTCGAGGGAATGGGCATCGCCACCGGACTCGCGTTCGACCGCGCTGGAAATCTTTACGTCGGCGACCGCAGTGGAACGATTTTTAAAATCGGCGCGGACCGCCAGATTTTCGTGTTTGCGACGCTCGAACCGTCCATGTCCGCATACCATCTCGCGTTTCATCCTAGCGGTGATTTGTACGTCACCGGACCAACCACCTCGAGCTTCGATCGTGTTTACCGCATCACGCCGGCGGGCGAAGTGGAAGTTTTCTACAAAGGGCTGGGCCGACCGCAGGGCATGGCCTTCGATCGCGCGGGAAATTTGTACGTGGCCGCGTCCTGCGCGGGCAAACGCGGCGTGGTGCGCATCACGCCCGATGGACAAGCAGAACTCGCGTTGAGCGGCAATAATATTGTGGGCATGGTGATCGAGCCTAACGGGCACGCCTACGTTGCGACCTGCAACCCCCAACCGTCCGGCGCGCTCTATTCGCTCAACTGGAGCATTGAAGGCGCCGCGCTCCCCGCGTGACGTTTTGATATTAAGATTTATAGCCCGTTGAAAATGCGCAATTCGGCGCGCAATTCATAACCGTTTCTCTCTTCGCGCATCTACACTTTGGGGCGCGCCCTGATTGTTTCGATCTTCATTTCGTCGGGGGGAGAATATGCGCGAACTGTTCGGGGATTTTTCGACGGATATTCGTTTTGGGCTGCGGCAGCTTCGCAAGAATTTATCCCTCACCATAATTTGCGCTGCGGTTCTGGCGATTGGCATTGGTTCGACCACTGCTGTTTTCGCGATTCTCTACGACGCGATTCTGAAGCCACTTCCCTACCGCGACGCCGCGGAACTCGTTTATGTCTACAATGAATTTCCGCAGTCGCAGCTTGGGCAGACCCGCGAATCGGGCCCGGATTTCGAAGATCTCACGACGCACCGCGAAATTTTCAGCCAAACGGCCGCATATTATTTCAATGATTTTACGATGACAGGCGCCGGAAACGCGCAGCACGTCGACGCGGTGAATGCTTCGGCAACGCTTTTCCCGATGCTGGGCATCAAGCCGGAATTGGGCCGTGCTTTTTCTGCGGAAGAAGATCGCTTCGGCCCAGCGAAGGTCGTAATTCTCAGCGACGCGCTATGGCGCAGCGCTTTTGGCGCCGACCGCCATGTCCTCGGTCGCTCGATTTCGCTGGACGATGTGCCATATCGCATCATCGGCGTGATGCCCGCCGACTTCAATTTTCCGTATCCCGCCACGCAGATGTGGGTGCCGCTTGCGCTGCCGCCTCGCGATTTTGCGCCCGATGCGCGGGGTGGCAAATGGCTGCAGATGATTGCGCGCGTCGCTCCGGGCCTCACGCCGCAGCGCGCCAATGCCGCGCTAGCGAATATCAGTCGCGCCTACGCTAAGGCTTATCCGGACGATTATCCGGCAAAAAGTGGCTGGCATTTTTCCTGCGCAGCGATGGCCGAGCAGCAAACGCGCGCGATTCGCGGCTGGCTGCTGCTGGCGTTTGGCGCGGTTCTGTGTGTGCTGCTCATTGCGTGCATAAACGTTTCGGTGCTGTTGCTTGTGCGCGCGAGCGCGCGGCGCGGCGAATGGGCGGTGCGCTCGGCGCTGGGCGCAAGTCCGGCGCGGCTGGTGCGGCAAATCCTCGCTGAGACGGCCTTGCTCGTGCTGATTGGCTGCGGTGCGGGACTGCTGTTCGCAATTCTTCTTCTCAAGGCGGCGGGTCAGTCTGGCCCGGCGCACCACATGGTGATGGACCAACTGCGGGTGATTCGCCACGCGCCCCTCGAGATATGGACTGTGGTCTTCACAGTTGCTGTGTCCGCGCTCGCCACAATTCTTGCCAGTGCGCTGCCCGCGGCGGCACTTTCGCGCCTGCCGCTCGAACAAGCCCTGCGCGCCAGCAGCCCGCGAGCTTCCGGACGCGAAAGCAATTGGCGGCGCGTGCTCGTCGCCGGACAAATCGGCATCGCCATCGCTTTGCTGTTCACGGCAACGGCGCTCAGCCGCAGCTTCGTAAAATTCTTGGATGTTTCGCCGGGATTTTCTCCGCAGCATGTTTGGACGGGAAACGTACAGTTGCCCAGGCCGCGCTACAGCAGTGGGTCGCAACCATCTCTTCACTTTTTTCAAGAATTGGTCAGGCGCGTTTCCGCGTTGCCCAGCGTCGAATCCGCTTCGGCCGTGAACGAACTGCCGTTTAGTAGCAGTGGAGTAGCCAGGGTGGAATTTGAGTTGTCAAGTCAGTCGACACCAGCGATCCGCGTGTCCGCAGGCGTCAACGAAGTCCTTCCAGGCTACTTCGAGACCATGAAGATTCCGCTGATCGAGGGCCGCACGTTCACCAAACAGGACATCGGCGTATCGCCTCCGGTAGCCGTCGTCAATAAAGCGTTCGCTCGAAAATACCTGTCGGGCGCAGACTCTCCGTACCGGTCGTTCGGAACGCAAAACGGGTTCATCTCATACAATGGAAAGAACCGCATTATCGGCATCGTGGGCGATGTCCGGAATCACGATCTTGCCGAACCGCGCCAGCCCGAAATGTACTTTCCTGGCGTTTACGCAGGCATGTTCCTGGTAGCTCGAACCTCTCGAAATGTGGACATCACTTCGGGTGTGCGTGGCGCGCTGCGCAGCATGGACAGCAGCGTTGCGCTCTTCCACGTAGAGACGATGTCTGACCGCGTCGCCGACTCCCTGCGATTACGGAGTTTCGTTGCTTGGCTCGTGAACAGTGTGGCGTTAATAGGCGTGCTGCTGGCCATGCTGGGACTTTACGGCACGCTGGCGCATCTGGTGGAATTGCGCCGCCGCGAAATCGCCATTCGCATGGCGCTCGGGGCGTCACCGCGCAGCGTGCGGTCGCTCGTGGCGCGCCACAGTTTGTACATCGCGCTCGGCGGGCTGATCCCCGGCGCGATTTTTTCCTTTGTGGCGATTCGTGCCACGCAATCATTCCTCTTCGGCATTTCGCCGCTCGATGGCTGGACGATCGCCGCGACGCTTCTCGGATTTTTCGCGCTGGCGCTCGCGGCGTCCTGGATTCCCGTGCTCCGCGCCACCCGCATCAACGCCCTACTCGCCCTCCGTGAAGAATGATCAAACTCCTCAGCGCGACAACTGGACAGGGCACGACTTTATTCACGCCGTAGACAAGCCGCTTCTACGCGGCTTCAGCAATGAGATTCTCCCGAGACTGCCCCCCGCCACTCCCAATCTGACCTCTTGCGGCGCGCACGGCGCATCGGTTACAACATTGGCGATGTCGTTCGCTGAGATCATCGCGGTCGGCTCGGAACTGCTGACGCCCTACCGCCTGGACACCAATTCCCTATTCCTCACCGCGGAGTTGAACCGCCTCGGCTTCCAGGTGCGCCGCAAACACGTTGTCGGCGACAATGACGGCGATCTGCGCGAAGTTTTTGCGGGCGCACTGCAACGCGTCGGCGTGGTGGTTTCCTGCGGTGGCCTGGGGCCAACCAGCGACGACCGCACGCGCGAAATCGTCGCCGACCTGCTGCATCGCAAATTGGTACGCAACGATCACGTCCTGCGCGGCATTCAGGAACGCTTCCGCAGCTTCGGCCGCACCATGCCGGATGTGAACGTGCGCCAGGCCATGGTTCCCGAAGGCGCGGAGATTCTCGTCAACGAACGCGGCACCGCTCCCGGCCTGTGGATTCCGCACGAAGGGAACATCATCGTGCTGCTGCCCGGCCCGCCGCGCGAGTTGCAGCCCATGTTCGTCCAGGAAGTGAAGCCGCGTCTGGCGCGTCGCGGCGGAAACGTGCGCCTGTACACGCGCGAATTGCGCATCGCCGGCTTGCCGGAGTCGGAAGTCGAGCAGCGCATTGCGCCCATTTACGCGCAATATCGCGGCACCGAGACCACCATCCTCGCCGTCGCAGGAGAAATTCAATTGCATCCGCGCGTCTGGTCGGAAGATGAAGCAGCGGCCATCAAGCTTCTCGACGAAATGACCGAACTTTTCCGTGTGGCGCTCGGCGAAAATTTGTACACCACGTCCGGCGAAACGCTCGAATTTGTCGTCGCCCGCGAATTGCAGGAGCATCGCGCCACCATCGCCGTCGCGGAAAGTTGCACCGGAGGCTTGCTCGCCGCGCGCCTCACCAACGTGCCGGGCAGCTCGTCGTATTTTCTCGGCGGAGTGGTCTCCTACAGCAACGAATTGAAGTCCGCGTGGGCCGATGTGCCGCAGGAATTGATCGCCGCGAAGGGCGCAGTGAGCGCGGAAGTTGCGCTGGCTATGGCGCGTGGAATTCGCCGGCAAACGAACGCCACGGTGGGCGTCGGCGTCACGGGAATCGCCGGCCCCGGCGGCGGCAGCGCGGAAAAACCTGTCGGCCTGGTGCACATCGCCATTGCCACTGAGCAACAGAAAGATGGCCAAAATGAAAAGGAGCGCGCCTTCCGCTTCCCCGGCGAACGCGACCGTATTCGCCTCCAAGCCGCGCAAGCCGCCCTCGACATGGTCCGCCGCTACTTCCTCCGCCCCGCGCCGGCCAAGGCGTAACGCATGAGGCTCTTCGTCGCGCTGGACATTCCGGAGGAAACGCGGGAGCGCCTGCGCGATTTGGTCGCGCAACTGGCGCCCGCCGGCCGCGGCGCGCGCTGGGTGCGTCCGGAAGGCATCCACGTCACCCTGAAATTCATCGGCTGGCTCGAGGACGCAAAGGTCGCGGAGGTCCAGCAGCACCTCGCGAACGTCCCGCGCAGAAACGCGATTCCCATCGCCTTTCGCAATTTCGGGTTTTTTCCCCATGAGAAGCGCCCGCGCGTATTCTACGTAGGAATCGAGGCTGGCGCAGAACTCGCCGCGCTTGCCGGCGAAATCGAAACGCAGCTCGAGCCGCTCGAACTACCCAAAGAGGACCGCGCCTACACGCCGCATTTGACGCTAGCGCGATTCAAAACCAACGAAGGCCTCGCCGAGATGCGCAAAATACTTTCATCGCTCCCTTCACGCGACTTCGGCGGCGCGCGCCCCACCGAGTTCCACCTCTACCAGAGTGTGCTAAAGTCCACGGGAGCCATTTACACTAAGCTCGCAACCTACTCTTTCGCCTCATGAGACTCATGAAAGTCATGAGAGACTATCGCGTGTGAAATCGCTCTGGCTGATACCCGTAATCGCATATTTTCTTGGCTCGATTCCGTTTGGCTACTTGATCGTGAAGCTCGCGAGCGGCGGCGACGTGCGCTCGTCGGGCAGCGGAAATATTGGCGCAACGAACGTCGCCCGCGTCGCGGGAAGACTCCCTGGCTTTGTGACGTTTCTGCTCGACGGAGCCAAAGGCTATCTCGCCGTGTGGCTGGCGCTGCGCTGGTTCCACGCGGACATTCGCTGGACTATGATTGCCGCGGTCGCAGCCGTCCTCGGCCATATGTTTTCCTGCTGGCTCAAATTTCGCGGCGGCAAAGGCGTGGCCACCGGTCTGGGAGTTTTTTTGCCCATCACCTGGCAAGCGATGGCCGCGGCCGTGGCGCTTTGGCTAGTCGTGCTGGCGTTCTGGAGATATGTTTCGCTCGCGTCCGTCGCGGCAGCGGTGGCATTGCCATTTCTGGTGTGGGGATTTTACGCGCCGCGCCACGCGCCGCCGCTGAGCGTCTCCACCGGAAGCGCGCTTATTGCCGTGCTCATCATTTTCAAGCATCGCGCGAATATCGGCCGCCTGATTGCAGGTACCGAACGACGCTTCACCGACCGCGAATAGGCAGAATCCCCGATTCGCATGGAAAAAATTGCCATCATCGGTGCAGGAGGATGGGGCACGGCGCTCGCCATCGTGCTCGCGCGCGAACGCAAGTCCCGCCAAATCTCATTATGGGCGCGCGAAAACGACGTGTTCGAATCCCTGCAAAACGCGCGCGAAAATCCTGCCTTTCTTCCCGGTTTCAAAGTGCCCGAACAGGTGGAAGTCACCTGCGAACTGGCGAACGCGCTCGACGGCGCCACCACCGTGATTGGCGCCATGCCTTCGGCGCACGCGCGCGCGATGTATTCCGCGATGCTGCCTTTCCTGCGCCCGGCGATGCGTTTTGCCAGCGCCACGAAAGGCCTCGAGGCCGAATCGCTTCTGCGCGCCAGCGAAGTTATGCAGCAAGTTATCGCGCCGAAATTTGCGCTGCGGCTGTCGGTAATTTCCGGTCCATCGTTCGCAAAAGAAGTGGCGCGCGGCGATCCCACGGCAATCGTGGTCGCTTCGACCGATCGCAACACAGCAAAAGAAGTTCAGCGCGAATTCTCCGGCCCTACGCTGCGCCTCTACACCAATGACGACGTGATCGGCGTCGAGCTGGGCGGCGCGCTCAAGAACATCATCGCCATTGCCGCAGGAGTGGCTGAAGGGCTGGGCCTGGGCCACAACACGATGGCAGCTCTGATCACGCGCGGCCTGGTGGAAATGACGCGACTGGGAACGGCGCTGGGCGCGCGCCGCGAAACTCTTGCGGGCCTTGCCGGACTGGGCGATTTGGTGCTCACTTGCACTGGCGAACTGAGCCGGAACCGCTTTGTTGGCTGCGAGTTAGGCCGCGGCAAAAAATTGCCGGAAATTCTGGGCGCGATGCGCATGGTCGCCGAAGGCGTCGGCACCACCTCGGCAGCGCGCCGCCTCGCGCACAATACCGGCGTCGAAATGCCCATCACCGAGCAGATGTTTGCCGTGCTATACGAAAATCGCTCGCCAAAAGACGCTCTCCGCGAACTGATGGAACGCCGCCTCAAGTCCGAATCCGACCGCGCCAGTTGACCATCCACACCTGCACCCTAAGTTGCTGTTCCGGACACACATAGTACTTTCGGCCAGTTGTCCTCCGGCGCAGGACTCGCCTAGCATTCCAACGCGAGCAAAAGTGTGACCGAAACGCCTCAAAAACCGGCCCGAGCATATCGTCTGCGCATTCTCTGGATTGTGCTGGGCGCGCTGCTTTTTACCAGCGCGCTGCCGCTGTGGCTCTATCATCGAAAAGTTCTCGCGTTGAGCGAGGAGAAGCTGCAGGACACCGAGCGCGTGCAGCAATCGGAGATCACCCACTCGCTCGCTTCTGAAATTGTCCAATTCGAATCCAACCTAAACGAACAGTTGCAAAGCCAGAGGCAATTGCTGGCTCTGACTGGCTGGATTCAAAACGTCAGCGACCCCGCCCACGCGCCGCAGCTCAGCCGCATGCTGCAAAACGTCGCCGAAGCCAATCCTGACATTCTCTACGTCACCGCAATTGGGCAGGACGCCAAGGGAGAATCCGCGGGAAGCGTTCGCGCCGACCAGGACCCATTTGTTGACGCCGCTCTCAAGCACGCATTCACTGCGAGTGTTCAGGGCAGCACATGGGTCAGCGGCGCCTTTGCGCTCGGTCGTCAAAATCGCCCGGCAATGGTGATGTCCGTGCCGCTGATGTTTGATGGGCATTTCACCGGCATGATTGGCGCGGTGGTTTCGCTCGACCGCGTGGTGGCGCGACTCAAAGACGCCAGCGTGCGTGACCGTACTGTATTCGTCGTGGATGGCGAAGGCCGCGTCGTCGTTTATCCGGACACTATGGATATGGTTCCGGGACGCGATTTGAGCACCAATCCCGTCGTGGCGCAGTTCCAGAAAATTCATCAGGAGTTGCACGTCACCGAAACCACTCAGTTCACGCTAACTGAAAACAAGAAGCCCGTTGAAATGATCGGCACCTACAGCACCATTCCAGAATTGCACTGGGCCGTGGTCGCGCAGCGAAGTCTGGCCAAGGCGCGCGTTGACGCCGGCGTTCAGGAATTGACCACGCAAGCGATGCGCTTCGTCATCGCCGTCACGTTAATTGCTTTGCTTGTCGGTTATCTTTCCGCCTTGGGAATCACGCGGCCCATTCAAGGGCTGGTGCAATCGACGCGTGCCATTGCTCGCGCTGAATTTCACCAGCGCGCCGAAGTGCGCGGCGCCGCGGAAATCAGCGAGCTCGCGGAAACTTTCAACACCATGGCCGGCGACATCGAGAAGTACGTCGACCGCCTGCAACTCGCGGCGACCGAAAATCGCGAGCTTTTCATGGGCTCGATTCGCATGCTCGCTGCGGCCATCGACGAAAAAGATCCCTACACTCGCGGCCATTCCGGGCGCGTCGCCAAATATTCGCTGATTATCGGCCACGAGCTTGGCCTTGGCGCCGAGGAACTCGACAAGCTGCGCATTTCTGCGCTGCTTCACGACGTCGGTAAAATCGGCGTGGACGATCACGTCCTGAAAAAGCCAGGAAAGTTGACCGAGGAAGAATTTGCATTGATGAAGCAGCATCCCGTGAAGGGCGCAAACATCATGCGTCCTGTCGCGCAATTGAAGGAAATGCTGCCGGGAATCGAACTGCATCACGAACGCATGGACGGCGGCGGCTATCCTTACGGCCTGGCGGGCGAAGATATTCCCATGATGGCCCGTATCATCGCAGTGGCCGACACTTTCGACGCTATCACCACCAACCGTCCCTACCAATCCGCGATGGACCTGGAATACGCGATGGACCGCATCAAGCAGCTTGCCGGCGAGAAATTCGACGTAGATGTTGTCCACGCCATTGAGCGCGCTGTCGAAGTCGGCAAGCTGAAACTCAGCGCCACCCTCCGCGAGGTTGAAGTCGAAGTCTAACTATCCGTTTCCTTCGGTTGGCCTAACCGTAGTTCCGCAAGCATCGATATCAAATAATCTGACCTTAGCAATAGACAGTCCTCTTTTGTAATCGCCTCAAATCCAGAGCTTGCTGCGACATCGAGAATCCGATAGAAGTGTCCAAGGAGTGGCCCATGTCCGCGGTGCTGCAAGATCTGCGCTACAGTTGGCGAGGTTTGCGAAAGTCGCCCGGATTCGCCATCGCAACGATACTGACGCTTGCGCTCGGCATAGCCGCCACCGTAGCAATCTTCGGATTCGTGGATTCAGCGCTGATCCGGCCGTTGCCCTACCCTGATCTTTCGCGGCTTATGGGAGTCTTCAAGACCACCCCGCTCGGCAGCCAGCACGCCGGATATTCCTATCCCGATTACCTTGACCTGATGCGCGCTAATCGCGTCTTTTCGTCGACTGCTGCGTATACGGATGGCGGCGATTTGCTTTTCACCGATGCCGAAGGCCAACATGTGGTCGAGGCAACCGGCGTGACCAGCGGTTTCTTTCGGATGCTGGGCATCACGCCGATTCTGGGAAGCGATTTCGTCGCAAATCCTGCCGATGAAGATTTGCAGGCGGCGCCGTCAACGGTGGTTTTAAGTTATGCCGCTTGGCAGAAGTGGTTCGGCGGAAGGCCGGATATTCTCGGGAAAACAGTCGCGCTAACTTCGAAGGGAGAAACCTACACGATTATCGGAGTTTTGCCCCGCAGCTTCCAGTTTGCGCTAGCCGGCGCTACTGACTTCTGGACCACGCTTCATCCAAACGCCGGCGATGCCTGCTTCTCGAGTCGCGGATGCATGGCAATGGGCGTCATTGCGCGGCTGAAGGACGACGTCACCGTTCAGCAGGCGCTGGCGAATGTGCGCGCCATTGCCGCTTGGGAAGCCAAGGAACATCCTGACCCTGATGGAAAGCGCGGCGGGAATATCGCCCCGTTACGTCAGTGGATCCTCGGCGACGTCCGGCCAATTTTGCTTGCGCTGCTCACCGGCGTGGCGCTGCTTCTGCTGATTGCCTACGTCAATGTGGCCGGCCTTCTCTTGGCTCGCTCGGAAAAGCGCCGGCGCGAATTTGCGGTGCGCGGTGTGCTTGGCGCCGGTCGCGGACGCCTGATACAGCAGTTCACCACCGAGGGAATCGTTATTGTGGCCGTAAGCGGCGCATCAGGCCTGTTCGCCGCAGCATTCGCACGGCAGTTGCTCCTCAAAGTGATCCCTACTGATATGCTGGACGGCATGCCCTATCTCCGCGGGGCTTTTTGGAATTGGCATGTAACCGCATTCGCGTCGGCGCTCGTGCTGATTGCTTGTGCGTTGTTTGCAGTGGCGCCAGCCCTGCGGCTTTCGTTCGCCAACCTGCGCGCTGGATTGACCGAGGGTCGCAGCAGTGGCGGAACAGGCTGGCGCCATCTCGGCGCGAGACTGGTTGTGTTGGAACTCGCTACGACCATGGCGCTGCTGGCTGGCGCGGGACTTCTTGGCAAAAGCCTGTACAAGCTGCTGCATGTGGATCTGGGATTCGTGCCGACTCATTTAGCCACGCTTGGGATTGGAGTGCCGGAGTCCAGGTATTCAACGAGCGCACAGCAGATCGCCTTGCACAGAGAAATCCTAAGCCATCTGCAGCGCTCGCCCGGCGTTATTGGCGTCGGTATGGTGAGGGACTTGCCGATGAGCGGACCAGGCTCCACGCAGATCGGATTTGTTGGCCGGCCAGGTCTCAGCGTAAATAACGAAGTAGGGCATCAAGTGGTCAGCCCGGGATATTTGTCTGTGCTGAAAGCCACGCTGTTGAAAGGGCGATATTTCAACAAGAACGACAACGCCAGCGCCCCTCTCGTCGGCATTATCAATCAGACTTTGGCGCGGCGGTATTTTGCGGGGGAAAATCCCCTCGGCAAGCAATTTTTCTATCATGCGCATGACATAACACGAGAAGCATCGCAACCTCCGATACAAATTGTCGGCGTCATCGCGGACATGAAAGATTACGCATTGAATTCGAAAGCGACGCCGGTCATCTATACCCCTTACGCGCAATGGCCCGAGGGCAATAGCATCGTCGTTCGCACATCGCAACGGGCTGCGTCTGTCCTTCCGTCGCTGATTGCCGCCATCCATAAAATTGATCCCGAAATCTCGACCGATGGTGGCGCGACCATGTCTGAGCTTATCCAGGACTCCTCCGCCGCCTACTGGCATCGCGTTATGGCCTGGCTCGCGGGAGCCTTCGCTGCGCTTGCTCTGCTGCTGAGCACCGTCGGGCTGTACGGAGTCGTTGCTTATTCCGTGAGTCAGCGCACGCATGAAATCGGCATCCGGATGGCGCTGGGCGCAACGCGCGCTTCTGTCTACCGGCTCATTTTGAAGGAAGCCGGCTGGTTGACCTTCATGGGACTCATCATCGGAGTTTCAGGCTCGATTGCTGCGGGAATGTTCATGCGCAGCCTTTTATTTGGCGTGCGCACCTGGGATGTTTCGACGCTGGCCGCCGTCGCCACCCTGCTCGTAACGTGCGCGCTGTTTGCGAGCTATATTCCGGCGCGGCGCGCCGCATCCGTGGACCCTTTGGCTGCACTCCGGCACGAATAACGGGCGGCCGCTCTTATTTTTCGCTGAGCTCGGGCGTCTCCTGCGCGTTCACCGCCTGCCAACGGCCTTTGCGAAAGGCAAACACGTCAGTGAACAGCGTTCTCTGCGGGGTACCTCCGCCCGCCGGCACAGCGACAACAATTCCGTTGGCAATCGCCACATTTCCATAGACGCGCACCTCAAGCTTGTTGAACTTGTGCTCAGCCAAATGCGGCTGCGCATGCGTGCGCACGAATGCAATATGTTCCTGCTTCGAGATCATTCCTTCCGGGACCACGTGAACAAAATCGTCCGCCAAGATTTCGTTGAGCGCCGCAGGATTGTATTCATTGGTCAGCCAGCGGTGCTCAAGCCGGATAATTGCCTCCTCCGCCGGTGCCGGTGAAACTCGCCCTCCGCGCGTGGACAATCGTTTCGCCAATTCCTTCGCAGGCGGCTTCCCGGCGAACGCATTCGCGCCAAGGCTCGCGCCGGCCAAGACGAGCAACGCAACCGCGATGCCGACCATGCCGAACTTGACCATAAATTCCTCCTTTCGCTCCAATTCTACTCGCCGCTTCGCCCTGCTTGTAAGCTTCCGTCCGCGTCCTCTGCTAGAATGAACATTGTTGCAGCGACGGCATTGAAATTACGATGTCTGGAGCATGCTGTGCGCTGCGCGAAACACAATGATCACTCTTTTCGGACCGCCGGAAAAAACGCTCGCCGAACGCCTCAAGAATTCCGTCAGCAAGACGCGCACGGAACTCTCTGCGCGCTTCGAGCAGTTGCTCACGGGTGACCGGCCCGTTGATCCCGCGCTGCTCACACAACTGGAGAACGCGCTTTTGTCCGCGGACATCGGCGTGAGCACCACCAAAGAAGTGCTCGCCGCGCTTCGCCGCAAAGTCACCGAACAGAAACTCGATGCGGCCGCCGCGCTCAAGCAGGAACTGAAAAACCAGCTCGTGCAAATCCTTTCCGTCGCGCCAACTCCGGTGCAGACTAACGGCAATCGCGAAGCTGCCTCATCGGGCGCCCCTGCCGTCGCTTCGTCCTCATCAAACGCCGATCCGCGCGTGATTTTCGTCGTGGGCGTGAACGGCACCGGCAAAACCACCACCATCGGCAAGCTCGCCAATCGCCTGCGCAGCGAAGGCCGCTCCGTCGTTCTCTGCGCCGCGGACACTTTTCGCGCTGCGGCCACCGAGCAGCTCGACGTGTGGGCCAAACGCTCCGGCGCGGAACTGGTCAAACAAAAAGCCGGGGCGGATCCCGCCGCCGTTGTCTTCGACGGGCTTTCCGCCGCGCTCGCCAAACATGCTGACGCGGTCATCGTCGACACCGCCGGCCGCTTGCACACAAAATCCAATTTGATGGCCGAGCTCCAGAAAATGAAACGCACCGCCGCTAAAATTATTCCCGGCGCGCCGCATGACGTTCTGCTGGTGATGGACGCGACCACCGGCCAGAACGGCCTGGCGCAGGCGCGCGAATTCACAGGCCATGCCGGCGTCACCGGAATTGTCTTGACCAAGCTCGACGGCACCGCCAAAGGCGGCATTGTTGTCGCCATTTCGCGCGAATTGGCCCTGCCCATTCGTTTTGTCGGCACGGGCGAGCAGATGGACGATCTCGTTCCGTTTGACGCGCAAACGTATGTCAACTCGCTCTTCGATTGAAATGGCGCGTTGGACCTGACGCGAAATTAACGGCTCACACTTGACTATCTCACACGTGCCCGATAATTCGCAGCACAGCATTGACGACGCATGGATGGCGCGCGCCATTCTCCTCGCGCATCGTGGCATCGCGCAAACGCACCCCAATCCCATGGTCGGCGCCATCGTCGTTAAAAATGAACAGAGCGCCGGTGAGGGATTTCACACCTATGCCGGCCTCAAACACGCGGAAATTCTCGCGCTCGAAAAAGCGCGCGATGCGCGCGGCAGCACGCTTTACTTGAATTTGGAACCGTGTTGCCACGCTGGACGGACCGGCCCCTGCACACAGGCCATTATCGAAGCGGGAATCAAGCGCGTGGTCGCCGCGATGCAGGATCCAAATCCCAAAGTCGCGGGCCGCGGCTTTCGCGCGCTGCGCAACGCAGGAATCGAAGTCAGCGTCGGAATTCGCGAAGAAGACGCGCGCCGCCTCAGCGAAGCCTTTGCAAAATGGATTCGCACTGGAATGCCGTTCGTCACTTTGAAAACCGCGCTCACCCTTGACGGCCAAATCGCCGCGACTGGCGCGCGCGGACGCCGTGGCAGCACCACGTGGATCACTTCGCCGGAATCGCGTGAAGAAGTCCAGCGACTGCGCCACGCCTCGGATGCGCTGCTCACCGGCATCGGCACTGTGCTCGCCGATAATCCGCGCATGACCGACCGCACCAACTTGCCCCGCCGCCGCCCGCTGGTACGCGCTATCGTGGATTCGCGTTTGCGCATGCCGCTGCGCAGCAAAATTGTAACCGAGGCCACTAAATCGTGCGGGAGCGTAATTCTCTTCACCGCGCAATCCGCAAATTCCGCAAAAGCCAAACAACTCGCCAAACGCGGCGTTGAAATCGTTCGCGTGCGCGGGCGCAACGGACGCGCGGATTTACGCGAAGTTCTGCGCGAGCTCGGCCGCCGCGAAATCGTGAGCGTGATTCTCGAAGCAGGCAGCGCCCTCAACGGCGCCATGCTCGATGAAAATCTGGCCGACAAGATGATCTTGTTTTATGCTCCTCGCGTGCTCGGCAGCGTCACAATCCCTGTCGCGCGGCATTGCGCGCGGCCCATCGGCAAAATTCCCATGCTGAACAACATCACTTTGCATCGCTTTGGTCCGGACTTCGCTGTCGAAGGATATTTTCACGATGTTTACCGGAATCGTTGAGCATTTCGGAAAAATCGACAGCCTCGCGCGCACCGGCGAAGGCGCTTGCCTGAAAATCACTCTCGCTAATGCGGACAAGCACAGCGCCGCAAAAAATCTCGGGCGCGAACTTTCCATTGGCGCAAGCGTCGCCGTGAATGGCTGCTGCCTCACCGTCGTCGAGCACGATAGCAAGTCTTTCGCCGCGGATCTTTCGCGCGAAACGCTCGACAAAACGAGTTTCGGCAAACTCGCCGCCGGCCGCATCGTCAATTTGGAATTGCCGCTCGCCGCGGGGGCGCGCCTCGGAGGCCATTTTGTGCAGGGCCACGTCGATGCTGTGGGCCGTGTTGAACGCATGGTTCCCGAAGGCGAAAATTGGTGGCTCGCCGTTCGCGTCCCCGAGCATCTGCGCCGCTACGTTGCCGAAAAAGGCTCGCTCGCCGTCGATGGTATCAGCCTCACTGTCGCGCGCTGGCTCGACGGCATCGCAGAGTTCGCGATTATTCCGCACACTTACGCGAGCACAAACATGCCCCAGCTCACCGTCGGCGACGCAGTGAATCTTGAATGCGACATTCTGGCAAAGTACGTCGAAAGTTTGCTCAAAGGCGGCGTGCATCCCGTGCCCGAGCGCATCACCATCGAAAAATTGACCGAGCAGGGATTTTGACCATCGCGCCATGAGGAACGGTCCAACGTACGAAGTCGCGGTGATTGGTGCGGGCGTGTTCGGCGCGTGGATCGCGTACACGCTCGCGCAGCGCGGCGCGCGCGTTCTCCTCGTGGACGCTTACGGCGCCGCCAACAGCCGCTCCAGCTCCTCTGGCGAAACGCGCATCATCCGCATGGGCTATGGCGCTGACGAAATTTACACGCGCTGGTCCAAACGCGCTCTCGAACTCTGGCAGAAATTCGACGCGGAGACTGGCGCGCGCATTTTTCA
>DASYYQ010000157.1:0-2034 GCA_035933545.1 Candidatus Acidiferrales bacterium
CCAGCAGATCCGCGACGAGACTCATCGTTTCGCGGTCACGTTCCACCGCCTGCGAAGGACAAAAGGGCGCCTGCGGACTTCGTTGACCGAGGTACCGGGAGTTGGGCCACAGACCGCGCGGAAGCTGCTGAAGCGATTTGGGAGCGTGGCGCGGTTGCGGCAGTTGGGCATGGAAGAACTGGCTGCGGAAATGCCGAGGACAAAGGCCGAAAAGCTTCACGAATTCCTGCATTCGCGGGAAATACCGCGTAAATAAGCCGGATAGAGGGCGATACTTGCGCCACCTTGAACGGCTTGCGAGGCGCGGCACTTGTGGCTCCATGCGGCGGCGTATGGATACAGTGAAATACCGCATCGAATAGGGGCAAACCAGCTTGCTAGTGGTACTTGCGTGTGCTACGGTCAAACTCGGAGGTTGCTAAAATGGCTGAGAACGTTGGATCTAAAGTTAGTTTCTTTCTAGTCGGGCTAGGCATCGGAGCACTGGTGGGGATTTTGTTCGCGCCGAAATCCGGCGAAGAGACGCGCGACTACTTGACCAAGAAGGCGGATGAAGGCCGCGAGTACGCGCAGAAGAAGGCCCGTGAGTTGCGGGAACGCGCCGAAGACTTGATTGAGCGCAGCAAGGAAATCATGAACCGCGAGAAGGGCTCGATCACGGCAGCCGTAGAAGCCGGCAAGGAAACCTACCAGAGAGAGAAAAGCAAAGCGCAAGCACAATAGCTGACGCGGGAGTCGAGAAAGCTCATGCTGATGACTGGGTGGATGGTCGCGTTCTTTGTGATCGCGGCGATTGCGATCGTGCTGCAGATGCTGATTCTGGCTGGGATGTACTTCCAGTTCAAGCGCACAAGTTTGGAAATGAGTCGCGCGATCGGTGAAGTGCAGCGCAAACTGGATCCGATTCTTTTCCGGATCAATCGCGTGCTGGAAAATTCAGAAGACAAGATCTCCAGCATCGTGACGGATGCAGCCGAAATGACGCGCTTGGCACGAGGTCAGGCGCAGAAGATAGACCGCGTCGTCAGCGACGCGCTGGACCGGACACGCAGCCAGATCATTCGCGCCGATTCGATTCTCACCGGCACGCTGGAAGCTGTTGAGGACGCAGGAATTCGCGTGCGTCGATCCGTTTTGGGCCCGTTGCAGCAGGCTTCGGCGGTGCTCAAGGGAATACGCACAGGCATTGACTTCATCCGCGGGCAACGCGGCTCGCGGGGAAGTTCAATCGATCAGGACGACGAACTGTTTATTTGAGAATTCGCAACGCCGCTGAGACAGCCGCGCCGCACATCTCTCGCTCGCCAAGAACCTCCAATCTTGCTTCAGCGGCGTGTTGAAAACGCGCCCTTGGCCGGATCTCTGCCGCGCAGAAATGCAGATTCCCTGCCTGCGGCAGGCAGGCTCCTCGCGGCTGCTCGTCGGAATGACACCTACTAGAGCTTTTTCGACAACCCTGTTAGGGAGGCGAATCAGCGGAGCCAGCCGCCACCGAGAACCTTGTCGGCAGAGTAGAAAACGGCGGCTTGTCCCGGAGTGATGGCGCGCTGAGGTTCATGGAAGCGGATGCGCGCCGTGGTGGCGCCGAGAGGCTCAATGAGCGCGCTGGCCGGCGCGTGGCGATGGCGTACCTTCACGTCCGCCTCAACGGGACCGTCGGGGCAAGCGATGGAGATCCAGTTGACGTCGCGGACCTCACAAGCGAACGTGAAAAGGTCGTTGTCGTCGCCCACGATTAGGCGATTGTTGGCACGGTCGAGCGCAACGACGTAAACAGGGCGTCCGACCGAAAATCCCAGGCCCTTTCGCTGGCCGACTGTGTAGCGATGCAAGCCTTCGTGACGGCCGATGACCGCGCCGTCGGTAGTGACGATTTCACCGGATTCGGTTGTCAATTCCCTGCCCTGCTCGCGCAAATAACTTCCAATGAAGCGAACGTAGTTCCCCGTTGGCACAAAACAAATCTCCTGGCTTTCGGGCTTTTCGGCGACGGGGAGTTGCGTGCGGCGCGCGATGTCACGCACTTCGGATTTC
>DASYYQ010000003.1:0-3107 GCA_035933545.1 Candidatus Acidiferrales bacterium
GCACAAAATGTGGATGGATCGCGACTTTTATAACGATAGCCAGACGGCGGATGGGGATGGGAGGGCGAGCCGGAAAATCGGGAACATTTTTGTTTTTTTGAGCGAATGGCTTAACCAATTGCTGGCGTATTTGACGTGAAAGCAGTGGCTAGTGGCGAGTGGTTAGTGGCTAGAAAAGGCAAATGCCAAAGCACATTCCTCACCCCGTTCGCGAAACAACGGCGACCGGGTTCGGAATGACAGGATTAAGAAACAGCGGCAAGGAGAAATGATGGCGCGGGAAAATTCGGGCGCGTTTGCCGGCGGCGCGGGAGTGGTGTGGCGGCGGCAGGGGCTGGTGTGGTGGATTTTCGCGGTGAATTTTGTGCTGGCGTTTCTTGCGATGCACGGATTGGCGCCGCGCGTGGGCGGCATTTTGGACCACAGCTTGGCGGCGCAGCGGCTGGTGAATGGATTTGATATTGGGGCGCTGGCGGAATTGTCGTTGCAGCCGGGGATTTCGCCGTTGAGCGTCTCGCCGGCGGCGTGGGCGTACAGTTTGGTGTTTTTCGTGTTCATACTGTTCATGACGGGAGGGATTCTGGAAGTTTACCGGCGGGACGTGCGGCCGGCGACTGGAGAATTTTTCGAGGCGTGCGGGGCGTTCTTCTGGCGATTCGTGCGGCTGGTGATTTTTCTGCTGCTGTGCGCGATTCCGATTGCGATTTTTGCGGGAATTATAAGCGCGATTGGAGGCCGCATTGATGCGCACGCGGTTTCGGCGATGACCGTGGTGTGGTACCGAATTGCGATTGGCATTGTGATTGTGTTGCTGGCGCTGATGCTGCGGCTGTGGTTCGACATGGCGGAAATTCATTGCGTGGCGCAGAACGAACGGCGCGCGCGGCGGGCGCTGGGCGCTGCATGGCGGTTGATGTTCAGGAATTTTGGCGGTCTGTTTGGATTATTCCTGAGCATCACGATTCTGTGCGCCGCGGGATTTGGATTTGGGCTGTGGCTGTGGATGTACGTGCTGCCGCCGACGGCGATTTGGGCGGCATTCTTTCTGGGGCAGGCGATGATTTTGTGGTGGATTGCAATGCGACTGTGGCAGCGTGCGGCGGAAACGGTTTGGTATCAGCGGCATTTCGCGCGCGTGGCGGTTGAGGCGCCTGAACCGCCGCGGTATCCGGTGATTGAGCCGACTCTGCCGTCGCCAATGCCGCCGCCGTTGCCAACGGATCAAGTGTGAGGGTCGCGACGCCATTGGCTCTGGAGGCTTGGCGGCCAAGCGACAGCATTTTCCAGTCTCGGGAAAATTGTGGAGGCCGGGAGAGGCAGGACATAATCGTTTAATGACAACGGCAAATGTGGTAGCGAAGAAAGGATTCACCGAGACGGACGAATTTGCGCGCAAGCTCGACCGGCTGGCGGAGGTTGCTGTGCGCGTCGGATTGGGGCTTGCGGCGCGGCAAGAAATGGTGATGACGGCGGCGCTCGACCAATTGCCTCTGGCGCGGCGCATCACGGAACACGCTTACAGGTCGGGAGCCTCTGTGGTGACGACGATTTTTGCCGATGAGCAGTGCGCGCTTTTGCGCTTCCATCATGCGCAGGATTACAGCTTCGACGCGGCGCCCGCGTGGCTCTATGAAGGCATGGCGCAGGCATATCGCAACGGCGCAGCACGGCTGGCGATTGCCGGCGGAGATCCCGCTCTGCTAGCGAAAGAAGATCCGGAAAAGGTGAGCCGACTGAACCGCGCGACGTCGAAGGCATACCGTCCGGCATTGGAACTGATTACGCGGCAGGAAATCAATTGGACGATTGTCTCTGGCGCGACGCCGGCGTGGGCGGCGGCGGTTTTTCCCGAGCTGCCGCAGGAGCAAGCGGTGGAGCGGTTGTGGAACGCGATTTTCGCCGCCACGCGCATCGACAAAGCTGATCCGGTTAGCGCGTGGAAAGAGCACGACGCTCATTTGCACGCACGCGCGGAGCGGCTGAATGAGAAGCGTTATAAAACATTGCACTTTCGCGGGCCGGGGACGGATCTGCGCGTAGGTCTTGCGGACGAGCACCTGTGGGATGGCGGAGGCTCAATGGCGCGCAACGGCGTCTATTGCATTCCGAATATGCCTACTGAGGAAGTATTCACCACGCCGCACAAGATGCGGGTTGATGGTCGGGTGACCGCCACCAAGCCGCTTTCCTACCAAGGAACGATGATCGAGGGAATTTCCGTGGGATTCGAGGCCGGACGCATCATCGAGGCGCATGCGACGCGCGGGCAGCATGTCCTCGAAAAAATGATCGATACCGATGATGGAGCGCGGCGGCTCGGCGAAGTGTCGCTCGTGCCGCATTCTTCGCCGATTGCTTCGAGCGGATTGCTTTTCCTGAACACACTTTTTGACGAGAATGCGGCCTGCCACATCGCTCTCGGTCAGGCATATACCATGTGCATGAAAGATGGCGAGAAACTCAGCCGCGAAGAGCTTGCCGCGCGAGGAGCGAATGAAAGCTTGATCCATGTGGACTGGATGATCGGCTCGAATCGCATTGACGTCGATGGCATTAGCGCCAGTGGAGATGCAGAGCCGTTACTGCGGGCGGGCGAATGGACGTGGAAAGTTTGACGCGGGGCGGTTAGCGCGGCTGAGCCGCCGGGCTATCCAGTGGTGACGCCGCAGCCATCGCTGTCGCCGCCGAACGCGACGGACGCGATATAGTGGCGCTAACCTCAAAGATCTTGTTCAGAAAGTCCAGCAAGTTTCAGAAGATGCCTCAGCAAACCGACCTTTAGGGGATGATTTCCGTGGATAGGCACAGATATGCGCACGGTACTGCCTTCTTTTCCGTAGATGTGATGGCTGCCGTGTACCCGCAGGAGTTTCCAGCCGCGCCGCTCCAGCAACGTGGCGAGAGCCTTACCGGAGACCGATTTCATACCGCAATTTCTACGACATGGTCCTTGTCTGTCGATTTAAGCTTCTCGACATCGACAGACAAACAGCCCTCGACGGCCTCGTAGAGATTCTTGAGCAACTCTTCAAAGGTGTCGCCTTGCGTGGCGCAACCGGGAATGGCAGGAACCTCGGCCCAGTAGCCGCCTTCTTCAGCTTCGTGAA
>DASYYQ010000109.1:0-34671 GCA_035933545.1 Candidatus Acidiferrales bacterium
TGCGCGTAGGTTACGTAGCCGGGAAGATTGCTCTCCTTAACCGGATCGTCCTTGATATTGGCATTGTTCCAGATGCGGCCGTAACGCGGGTCGGCAGGGATGCCGAACTGCACGACGAAGTGCGGAACGACGCGGAAGAGCGTGGCGTCATCGTAGAAATGATGTTCGACGAGATTGTAGAAACGGTCGGCGCCGTGAGGCGCCCAGGCGCGCGTGACTTCCATGGTGAAATCGCCCTTGGTGGTATGAAATTTTACGTAATAGACGGCTGGCGCGGTGGCGTGCAGAGACGCGGGATGCAGAAGCGAGCCAGTGCTCGACATAGTTCTCCTTTGGGTGTGGTGAACGGTCTGGGCTTGGGCGGAAACAGTTAGTGCAGCGAATACGCAGAACGCGGTCACATGAAACAAGAGTTTGCTGGGCGCAGCGATTCTAATGATCCTCATTTTTCTCCTCAAAGTGCCCTTCCATAATGCCATGCGCAGGGATGCGATGCAAAGGCGCTACGGGCGCAGTACTTCCTTTCTTGAAATAAACAAGGCCACGCCCTATGAAACCAAACCTCAAAAGCCGCAGATCTTCGCAAAAGGCGCGAAGTCCTGCGCAACAAAGGCAAAGCGGCTCCCCAGAGGCGCTTGGAATGAGAAATTAACGTTCATGGATGCTCGGACTGCATTTCGCGGCTGACGCGCTCGCATTCGGCGAGGACGCGCAGCGTGTTCTCGCCGAGGATTTTTTTGATGCTGGCGTCGGAGTAGCCGCGGTCGAGCAGCGCCTGGGTGATTTCCGGCAGATGGGTGACGTCTTCCATGCCGATGGGCATGTCGGAGCCGTCGTAATCGGAGCCGAGGCCAACGTGATCGACGCCGCCGATTTTTACGGCGTGGTCGATGTGGTCCACGATGCGCGTCCAATCCACGCGCGGAAGCGTGCCATCCAGCATATTTTTGTGGACGATTTCGTTTTCGGTCATGATCTGGCAGGCTTCATCGTCTTTGCCGCACTTGGCGTTGATTTCGTCCTGCATGCGCTTAGCGATTTCGGGATGTGCTTTGTTGGCGTCGAGATATTCCTGGCTAAGAAAGCCGACGTGATAATTGATTTGGATGACGCCGCCGTGCGCGGCGAGGGCTTTGATCATGTCGTCAGTCATATTGCGCGGAGCGGAGCAGAGCGCGCGGCAGGAAGAATGCGAGGCGATGATGGGCGCTTTACTGACGGCGAGGGCGTCGTAAAAAGTTTTGTCGGCGGTATGCGAAATGTCGATCATGATGCCGTCGCGATTCATGCGCAGGACGACTTGCTTGCCAAAGTCGGTAAGGCCGTTGTGCGCGGGCTTGTCGTTGGCGGAGTCGGCCCAGTCGGTGTTGACGGTATGCGTAAGGGTCATGTAGCGGACGCCGAGAGCGGCGAAAGTATCGAGGACGGCGAGGTCGTCGTTGATCATGTGGCCGCCTTCGACGCCCATGAGCGCGGCGATTTTGTGTTCAGCGAAGGCGCGGCGCACGTCTGCGGCGGTGCGCGCGAGCATGATGTCGTTGGGATGGAGGCGGGCCTGTTCGCGGACGGCGTCAATCATGTCGAGCGCTTTTTCCACGGCGGTGGGGCCGGTGATGGTGCCGGGCATCCAGATGGAAAAGAAAATGGCGTCGAGGCCGCCCTGTTTCATGCGCGGGATGTCGATTTGGCCGTCGTCGTGGCGCGCGTCGAGATTGAAGTGCGGATCGAGGAGGCGCTGCGTGGTGTCGTCATGCGTGTCAATGACGATGGAATGGAAATGGAGTTCGCGGGCGCGTTGCGAAATTTTGATGTTCTGTGCTGACACGATGATTGCGAATGCAAACAATAGCAGGGCGCACGCGGTGCAGGCAAGATGGCGCATGGATGAGGGTTCCTCCGGGCGAAGAGAGTAGCGCAGGGAGGCCATCGCGGCAAAGAAAATCTAGGGATACGTGAGACCTAACGAAGCGATGCAGCCTTGGTTTCAGACGTGATGCGAGGAGAACAACGCCGAAATCCAAAGCGGAAGCGTGCCGCCGATATCGAAAAAGGCGTGAATCAAGATGGCAGGGATGAGGCTTCCCGTTTTCTCGCGGTAGTAGCCCGCAATCAGGCCCAATATGGCGGCGAGGAACATGACAACGAGAGCCACGGGGCCTATTTTCGGCCATAACACAACGTGCATCGCGGCGAAAAATAGAGCACTCAGCAGGACGGGAGCGCTCAGTGGCCACCTTTTCAGCAGGCGAAAGCGATACTGCGCGAGCGGAGAGAGCCAGCTCTGAAGGAGGCCGCGCGTGAACGTTTCCTCACAGATGCTCGCGTAGATCCAAACACCAAGGATGATCGCGACGGGCGACGCCGTAGGGATGGGGCTAGTCGCATTCGACGACCGACCCGCAGGCGAACCGACAAGCTGCAAGATGGCAACCGCTAACATGGGCAGAAGCCAGAGAAAGAATTTCGGCGTGAGGCGAAACGAACCTCTCGTGAATCCGAAGCTGGCAAGTCGCCCTTTTGTCAACCAGGCGGAGAGGGCGAGGGAGCAGAGCAGCAGAATGCTCTCGGTGAAGAATCCGGGCAAAAAGGACGAGAAAGTTGACTTCCCGAGGATCTTCGGGACCGCCAGGGCAAGCAAGAAGATGATGATACAGGCGGTTATCGGCAGCAGGACAACGTAAGCTAAAGGCCGGTGCCGCGGTGTTACGGCGTCTTCCGGCTGAGGCGCGCCAGCCACGCTATTCACTTTAATCCATTTCCGGCGCGGGTCATTTCTGAATGCCGAGGCGCTTCCATTCCTCGTCGCGTTCGGTGGGGCCTTCTGACCAGTTGAGCCAGTCCCAGACGGCGTGCTTGAGCACCTGGCGATTGATTTCGTTGTTGGATTCGGTGAGGGGAATGCTCTTGGGGCAGACTTTGACGCAATTTTGCGCGTTGTCACAATCCTGAATGCCGCCCGGGCCCATCATGGCTTCGAGGCGAGAGCGCGCGTGCATTTCGCCGGTGGGATGCATGTTGAAAAGACGAACCTGATTGATGATGGCGGCGCCAACGAATTGCGTCTGGCTGTTCACCTTGGGGCAAATTTCGAGGCAATTGCCGCAAGTGATGCAGCGGGAGAGCGGATAGCCAACCTGCTGCTGCTCGGGCGACATGCGCGGGCCGGGGCCGATGGAGTAAGTGCCGTCGATGGGCACCCAGCACTGCATGCGCTTGAGATTTTCGAACATGATGGAGCGGTCGACTTGCAGATCGCGAATGAGCGGAAATTTTGTGAGCGGCTCGAGGCGAATGGGCTTTTCGAGATTGTCCACGAGCGCGGAGCATGCCTGGCGGGGATAGCCGTTGATGAGCATGGCGCAGGCGCCGCAGACCTCTTCGAGGCAGTTGGCGTCGTAGGAGACAGGCGTGACGCCGCGATTGTCGCGAGTCACGGGGCGTTCGGCAATGTCGCGCAGGCAGGTGATGACGTTCATGTGCGGGCGATGGCGGATTTCGAATTCTTCCCAGCGCACGGATTCGTCTGGAGCGGCCTGGCGTTTGATGCGGACGACGAATGTGTTTTGTGGCATAGGGCCTCAACTCAGCTTATCAAGTAATGCCAAAGACAAAAAACGCAATCCGCTCTTGATCACGTCTGCTGTCCGAGGCATCGGGTCAATGCGTCCATTGTTCCGTGGCAAAGCGGCGCCGAGCCGCCACACCACAAAACTAATACTTCCGCGGCCTCGGCGGAAGGAGCGAAATGTCTACGGGCTCGTAATCGAGTTTGATTTTGCCGCCATTCCAACTCGCCTTTGTCGTCTTCAGCCAATTCTTGTCGTCGCGCTCGGGAAATTCCGGCTTGTAATGAGCGCCGCGCGTTTCATTGCGGGCGAGAGCGCCGAGCGCAATCACTTTGGAGAGAATGAGCATGTTGCCGAGCTCGCGCGTGAACTGCAAAGTTTGATTGGACCATTGCGTGCGGTCAGAAAGATTGACGCGGCTGAAGCGGTCGCTCAGTTCGTCAAGTTTGCGCAGCGCTTTTTCGATATTGGCGTTCAAGCGCACGACGGTGACGTGCTCAACCATCAAATCGCCGAGCTCTTTCCAAATGGTTATGGGATTTTCGAAGCCCTGGCTGTTCAGCAGCGCGTCGTTGATTTCTTGCTGGCGCGAGCGCTCGCGGTCGTAAATGGGCGAAGGCACGCTTTCGCAGCCTTTTTCGAGATTGCGCGCATATTTTACCGCGGACGGGCCGGCGACCATTCCGCCGTAAATGCAGGAGACCAGCGAATTGGCGCCAAGGCGATTGGCGCCGTGATACTGGTATTCGCATTCGCCGGCGGCGAAAATTCCGGGGATGTTGGTGGCCTGATTGTCGTTGTCGACCCACAGGCCGCCCATGGTGTAATGCATCGCGGGAAAAACTTTCATGGGTTCCTCGCGCGGATCGGGGCCAACGAATTTCTGATAAATCTCGAGCACGCCTTCGAGTTTGCGGTCGAGCATTTCGCGCGGGAGATGAGTGAGATCGAGGTAAACAGCGTTCATCCCGGGGAGGCTGAGTTTTTCCTCGAAGACAATTCTGTAAATGGCTCGGGTGGCCACGTCGCGCGGAACGAGATTGCCGTATTTGGGATACCACTCTTCGAGAAAATAGAAGCGCTCTTTTTCGGGAATGGAGCGGGCAGGGCGATTGTCACCGGCTTTTCGCGGGACCCAGACGCGGCCGCCTTCGCCGCGCAGCGATTCGCTCATCAAGCGGCATTTGTCTTCGCCGGGAATAGCGGTGGGATGAACCTGGATGAATTCACCATTGGCGTAGTAAACGCCCTGCTGGAAAAGCGCGGACTGAGCGGAGCCGGTGCAGACGACGGAATTGGTGGTCTGGCGAAAAATGGCGCCGATGCCGCCCGTGCAGAAAATCACCGCGTCGGCGGGAAAAGTGCGGACGGCCATGGTTTTCAGATCCAAGGCGCAAATGCCGCGGCAGATGTTGGATTCGTCGAGGACCACGGAGAGAAAAGTCCAGCCCTCGAATTTGGTGACTTTGCCTTCGGCTTCGAAGCGGCGGACCTGTTCATCGAGGGCGTAGAGAAGCTGCTGGCCGGTGGTGGCGCCGGCAAACGCCGTGCGGTGGTAGAGAGTGCCGCCGAAACGGCGAAAATCCAGGAGGCCTTCGGGAGTGCGATTGAACATGACGCCCATGCGGTCGAGGAGATCGATGATGGCGGGAGCGGCTTCGCACATGCGTTTGACGATGGGCTGATTGGCGAGGAAGTCGCCGCCGTAGATGGTGTCGTCGAAATGCGTCCAGGTGGAATCGCCTTCACCTTTGAGATTTTTTGCGGCGTTGATGCCGCCCTGGGCGCAAACAGAATGGGAGCGCTTGACGGGGACGATGGAAAAGAGATCGACGGGAACGCCGGATTCGGCGACACGAATGGTGGCCATCAGGCCAGCGAGGCCTCCGCCTACAACGATGATTTTAGGTTCACGCATTTAATTCCTTGAATGCAAAAGGCACAAAGGCAACGTCAAAGGCTGCGCCTTTAAACCACAAAGCGTTGCGACGCCAGACTCGCCTCAGCGAAAGCAAAACGCGCAGGATGAATCCTGTGCCACCAAAAAACTACAGATAGCCGCTGAAAGGGTGCCAGTTGTAAATGAAGCCGGCGACGATCAGCAGGCCAACCACTGTGAATGCGATTCCCACAAACGCGCCGAACCAGCCAGCGGCGCGTTGCGCGCGCGGCGTGACCGCGATTCCCCACTTGCAGCAAACATTCCAAACGCCATTGCCCAGATGAAATGATGCGGCCAAGATCCCGATGACGTAAAACACTGCGTAATACGGGTGAGTAAAATCATGAGCGACGCCGGCGTAGGTGCTTATGCCATGGGTCACGAAGCGTTCCGTCCAAACGTGCCAGCCGATGAAGGCAAGCGCGATGATGCCGGTCCAGCGCTGGAGGGTGTAGAGCCAGTTGGCCATCCAAGGATGCTGGAAGGCGTTGGACTTGCCGCGCCACCAGATCTCGATGCCGTAGATTCCATGAAATGCGATCGGCAGCCAGATAAAACAGAATTCGACGGGAACGCGCCAGGGAATGTGCTCGAGGCCGGCGGCGGTGGCGTTGTAATTTGCGGGACTCACCAGAGCGTAGCTGTTAGACCAGAAATGCTCGGCGAGGAATGCACCAATGGGAATGATGCCGCTTAAGGAATGCAGTTTGTCCCAAAAATAGCTGGAGTCAGGTTTCGACGCCGCGTTCGCCATTCACTCTCCGAAAAATTTTCTGCGGGAACATGAAACAGTTCGCAGCGAATCTGATGCGATTGCGCCGGTGCTTGAAACGCACCAGTATAAGCAGCGCATGAGCTGTTTGCAAGACGGCAACACGACGCAATCCGGCGCGCCGTTCAATGATAGACTTTTTTCCATGTCCGCAACGTCTTTAGCTGAAGTAGCCACGCTAATCAATGGAATCGTGCGCGCTGGCGCGAAGCTGGATTCTGGGCACTTAGCGAAAATCGCTGAGACGGTGGGCCGGGTTTTCTCGGTTCATCCTGACGAGGTTGCGCTGCTCTATCTGACTCCTGACGCAAAGTTTCTGCGATTCCGCGTGCCGGAGCAATTGCAGACAGTGGGAGAGATACCGATGACCAGCGGCACGGCGCTGGCGGTGCGCACCGCCCGGGAAAAGCGGCCGGAAATCGTTAACCATTTCAACATTGTCCCACACGCGTCCGTGTTTGAAGCGGTCAAGCTGAATGACGAGCGGCATCATCCCATTCAAAAAATCATGAGCGCGCCGATTTTGAGCGCAGGCAAGGTTCTGGGCGTGATGCAGATATCGCGCAAAGCAAGGACGGCCAAGAGCGCAAAGGATTTTTTGCCGCAGGACCTGCGGGAACTGGTTTCAGTCACTGACCTGCTCGCGCCGGTGCTCCCTCTCTGGCAAGAATAATTTTGGGTAAGAGCAACGGGAGTCGCTCAGGTCCGCCGGAATTCACCGAACTTCTCCAACGAATCGAGAGCAAAGGCGCACAGGCTCAGCCTGTGCCGTGCGAAGCGGTCCGGAGGTGAGTAGCGGCGAGCCGGCATCGCACTCCAAAAAAGCGGGCGCTGGCGAGTGGCTCACGGGAAGTGCGAAAAAGAATTGACACTGTATTCGCTTCTTGTTACTTTTTGCGCGCACTCAAGTTCCACTCTCCTAAACGGAGGCACTGCAGCCTGGCACCCGCATGGCGTTCGTCGCTAAGAAAATTTTTCTGACAAAGGGCGTAGGCAAGCATCGCGAGAGGCTTTCGAGCTTCGAGCTGGCATTGCGCAATGCTGGGATCGCGGCGTGCAACATCGTGCGTGTGTCGTCGATTTTTCCGCCGCACTGCAAGCTTATTTCGCGCAGCGAAGGATTGAAGCATCTGAAGCCGGGACAAGTGGCGTTCGTGGTGATCAGCGAAAATCAGACGCGGGAACCGCACCGGCTGATTGCCGCGTCCGTGGGCGTGGCCCTGCCCGGCGACAAGTCCATGTATGGATATTTGTCGGAGCATCACTCGTTCGGCGAGCCCGAGGAAATTGCCGGCGAATACGCCGAAGAACTGGCCGCGGAGATGCTGGCGACGACTCTGAACGTGGAATTCGACCCGGATTTGTCGTGGGATGAGAAAAAAGAGGTCTACCGAATCTCGAACAAGATTGTTCGCACCATGAACATCACGCAATCCGCAGTGGGCGATAAGCGGGGACTGTGGAGCACGGTGCTGGCGGCGGCGATTCTGGTCGGCGACGACGATTAGACGATAGATGACGCTGAATTCGCCTTCTCCCGCGTACGCTCTATCACGCACGCAGATCAATTTCGCTTTGCTCTTCCTGCGCATCGCCAGCGGTCTGGCATTCCTCTACCACGGAAGCGCTACTCTGTTCGGAATGTTCGGCGGACCCGGGCCGGTGAATTTCGCGGCTGGCATACACGCTCCGGTGATCGTGGGTTACCTTGTGGGCCTGGCGCAGTTTGGCGGCGGATTGGCGGTGTTGATTGGAGGTCTCACGCGCGTCGGGGCTGCCTGCATAGCCGTGGTTATGATTGGCGCGATTTTTCTCGTGCACCTGCCGCACGGATTCAATATTGGGAAAGGCGGCATGGAATATGCACTGACCCAATTGCTGATCGCGCTGGCGTTGCTGGTTATCGGAGCCGGCGATTATTCGCTGTCGCCGCTGCTGCCCTCGTGGCTTCGCAAACTGTAAAATAGATGCTGCGGTACGGTGATTCCTGCTGCGATGAAGATCAACTTCCTCCTCAAGACTCCGAAAATCATCACAGTTTTGTCTTTATTCGCAGCGTGCTGCGCTTTGGCAGCGAACGACTGGGCGCGCGCTCAAACGTTAGACAAAGACAATGCGCGTGCGGGACGCAGCGTGTTCATCGTGTTTTTGGGCACGGGAATGCCGCGACCCGATCCGCAGCGGCAAGGGCCTTCGCTGGCGATTGTGGCGAATGGCAAGGCATACATCGTGGACTCCGGCACAGGAGTGGTGAGGCAAGCGGCTGCGGCATTTCAGCGTGGGATTTCTGCTCTTCAGACGAACAAACTGGGCATTGCGTTCCTCACGCATTTGCATTCCGACCACACGCTGGGCTTGCCGGATTTGATTCTGACGCCGTGGGTGATGGGCCGCACAGTTCCGCTGCAACTCTACGGCCCGGCGGGAACGCAGGCGATGGTGGACAATATCGAAAAGGCCTGGGCGGAAGATATCAAGCTGCGTATCGAAGGGCTGGAGCATCTGAGCACGACCGGGCATCAAGTGGTAGTCCATGAAATTCAGCCGGGAATCGTTTATCAGGATGCGAATGTCAAAGTCACTGCATTTGCGGTGAAGCATGGAACCTGGAAAGAGGCGCTGGGCTATCGCTTCGATGCGGACGGACGATCGACCGTGATTTCAGGCGACACGCGTCCGGTGGAGAGCGTGGTGAAAGCGTGCGACGGATGCGACGTGCTGATTCACGAAGTTTACTCCGGCACGCCTGCGAACGCGGAAGATGCGGCGTATTTTTCCTCTTTCCATACTTCCGCGGAACAGCTTGGAGAGATTGCCGCGAAGGCGCGGCCAAAGCTATTGGTGATCTGGCATTACGTTCCGCTGCGAAATACAAACCAGACGCAGATGGTGGAGGAGATTCGCAGAAATTTTCACGGCACGGTTGTAGTGGCGAATGATTTGGACGTGATTTCGCCGTGAGCGCCAGTTCGAGTCACTTCCTCTCATCCGGCTTACGAGTCGCAGCGAAATACAAGACGTAAAACCAGGAGAAAATGCCCGCCAAAATTGCCCATAGGATGGAACGGTTGCGCTGCCACGAGCAAGCGACAGCAATGATAGATCCGAGCCCGACGCCGCTGTACGCGACCGTTTGGGTTTGACCGGCGATTTGAGCCAGCATCACGAAGATTGCCATCCCCTAATTGCTGCTGGCCGGCGTGATGGAAGACGCGGTGATGATGGCGCCGGAGCTTGGGCCCTTGCCGGTGACGAAGTTCTCGCGGCCGACGACGGTTCCCCGCACTTCGACGGTTCTGCCTGCGTACTTCGCGGCTTCGCTCTGCGGATTCAGAATATAAACTTTTTTGTCGGCGAAATTGAAGAAGGCGTATTTTGCGTGCTTATCCTTCACGCATTCGAGCGTGCATTTCGCGGTGGGCGCTTGGTTGACGCGATTGAAGCCGCAATAAGTATCCGTGACGTAGCCTTTCCAGGTGTGCGTGGCGCTATTGGGCGCGGCGAGAAGGCTCATCGAGCCCGCGAGTAAGAGCAAAACACTGACCGCAGAAAACCTCGTGGTCATGGTCTTCATGGTTATGCCTCCCATTCAGCGAGTCTCGCGCTTCGCGGCTTAAAAGTCAATTTCCTCGCCGCGGAGCACGAAGCAGTCCGACCGCTGCCGCTGTGGGTTAATTGACGAGCAACGGACCGAGGATTCAGCGCTTTCCCGCATGCGATTTACAGGTATGCTTGTGTGGGTGGATTTGGATTCAGAGGAAGCGAATGGCGCGAGAATCAGAGATCGAGACGTTGAAAATGTTGGAACAAGTTCCGCTGGCAGAGCACAGCCATTACCGCATTGGCGGGCCGGCGAAATATTTCTGCGAGGCGGCGAATGAAGAAGAGATTCGCGCCGCAGTACTCTTCGCGAGGGAGCAGCGCGTGCCGCTCTTTGTGCTCGGCGGCGGAACGAATCTGCTGATTGACGACGGCGGATTTAGCGGACTGGTGCTCAAAGTGAGCACCATGGAATTGCAGTTCGATGCAAAGGAACAGATTGTCACCGTGGGAGCCGGCGTTTCCGTTGCGGACCTGTTGAAATTTACAATTGCGCATTCGCTGAGCGGGCTGGAGTGGGCGGGCGGATTGCCGGGAAGCGTTGGCGGCGCGATTCGCGGGAATGCCGGCGCGTTTAAAGGCGAAATAAAAGATCGCATCGTCGGCGTGGAAAGTTTCGACGTAGAAACGCTGCAAACTATTTCGCGCGAAAATTCCGCGTGCAAGTTCGGATACCGCTCGAGCATTTTCAAAGAAAAGAACGGGCGCGAAATTATTTTGTCGGGGAAAATAAAGCTCGACAAGGGCGATCCGCAGCAAATCGCCGCAAAAATTCAGGAAAAAATAAATTACCGCATCGAACGGCATCCCATGGAGTATCCGAATATCGGCAGCACTTTCAAAAATGTGGATTTGAAGCTAGTGCCGAAAATCTGGGGCGGGGCGGTGGCCAAGGTTGTGAAAGTCGATCCGTTCCCGGTGGTGCCCACGGCCTATCTGATTTCGGAAGCGGGGCTGCGCGGCACGCAGCACGGCGCGGCGATGGTTTCGCCGAAGCATCCGAACTTCATTGTGAATCTGGGCGGCGCGACGGCGGTGGACGTGAAATTCCTCATCGCGAAAGTGAAGGAAGCAGTGTTCGAAAAATACGGAATTCGCCTCGAAGAAGAAATTCAACTGCTGTAACGCGCGCGCGTCAAAGACAAACCCGCACCCTTAAACACCAAAGGGTGCGGCACCCAGCTACAAAAAGCGAAAAAACTGCTAACGGCCGGAGGCGGCGCCTTTTGCTTTTGCCTGGTCGGCGAGAACCACAGGGACGTCCACGAGATGCTCGGCGAGAAACCACACCTGCAATTCATTAGTGCGAATCACTTCGCTGACGAGCAAATCGTTGGTGCCGTCGTCGCCTGCGTCTGAAGCGTCACGCGCGAAGGTGCGCGCTTCCTTCAAAATAATTTCGTGGGCCTCAAGCAGACGCGAAAGCTGCACGGGGAGTTCCTCGCGGCCACGCGGCGGGCGCGGAATGAGCGTGGTCTCCGCAACGTCCGGGGCCATGGCCAGGCTGACGCCGCCGAGAAGCTGAATGCGTTCGGCTATGGCATCCACGAGATCCACTTGTTCGCCGAAGTGCTTATCGAAGAGCAAATGAATTTGATAAAACGTGTGCCCAGCGACTTGCCAGTGATGCTTTTTGTACATATCGCGAAGCGTCATGGTGTCGGCAAGAAGCTGATTCAGATTTTCGGCGCTTTGCGCGCAGACTTTCTCGTCGAGGGCGATGGGCAGCTTGGCGATTTTGCCGTAGGGTTGAATTTCACGAGCCTGCTGATGCAGCAGAGGCCTGGAATGGGATGCTCCGGCTTCCAGCTGATTATATTCGGAATTGCCCTTGTTGTTTTTGGGACTCATGTGCGTTGCTCCTTCCTGATGTAGGTGCGGCTCGCGGAACTCAGATTCAGCGGAGGCTGTGGGCGACCGCGTGGTCGTGGTGGTTCGCGCCAGAACTTTTCTTCGAGCGTTTCCCGTTTGCGGAGCGGTCGAAGTAGCCGATGCGCTCGAGGACAGCGCCAGCGATCAGCGGAAGCGCTACAGTAGCGTCATCGAAGACTTCGGCGAATTTTCCGCCTTCGTCGGGCGGGACGAATTTTCCCCAGGAAACCGCTTCGGTGTAGGTGCTGCCGGAAAGTCCGCCCCAATGGACCGGCTCGGGACAAATGCGCAAGCCATAATTATAGCGCTTGAGAGGCATCTCTTCATAGCCACGGCGCGCGAGCAACTCCGCATAGACGCCGAACTGCTGTGACCAGTTGCGCGGCACGCCGCCGCCGATGGTGAAAATTCCCATGCGCTTGGTGGCCATCATGGTGTCGGCAAAATGTTCGAAATCATCGAAGGTGTCGAAATTCAGCACCGGACGCCCATCCTTGCGGCGCTGACGCTGATGCAGTGCGAAATCGATGCCCAGCTCAGAATCGGTGAAAGCGGGAATGTAGACGGGGACATTTTTTTCGGCGGCGGTTTTCAGGATGCCACGGCCGTGCGCGTGGTGAATCAAGTATTCCCCGATGGCGCGATTGAGTTTCCAACTGGAAACAATTTCGGCGGGATCCCATTTCTCGAGCAGCGCTTCGACAATTTCTTCGATGTAATCGAGATTGAGTTCGGGCTCGAGCGAATCGTAGACGCGGTTATAACCGGCGAAAAAAAGCTCCTTGTCGCCCATTTTGGGATCGTAGCGGAAGTGCTGCTTGCCGGCGGCTTCGACAAGTCCATGAGCCATCAGTGCGCCAGTAGAAACGACCGCCTTCACAATGCCGGAATCAATCAAGTCGCAAAAGATGAGGCCCATTTTTGCGACAGTCATCGCGCCGGAAAGGGTGAGCACCACAAAGCAATCTTTGTCGCGGGCCATGGCTTCGAGAACGTCCGCAGCGTCGCCAACTTGCCGCGCGGTGAACGCCGTCTGTCCCATCGCGCGAACCAATTCATCGACAGTCCGGGCTTTGGAGAGATCGAGTGGATAGATTGGCGTGAGGCGATCCGCAATCGGATCGTGCAAGACGCGATCGGTCACTCCCTTTTTCTTTGCCATTCAGTTTCTCCGCAGGTAATGTATCACCTCCTAAGCATCCTGTGGCAATAAATAGTACAGAGCGCGAAAAGAGAAAAGAAACAAATTCACAAAATCCTGTTTGTAAGTATTGAGTCGAGAAAAGCGGCGCGCTGCGATCGTTTGTTTGAAAATCGAGAAAGCAACTTCGGAGGCGTAAATGTATTTCTTCTATTACAGCCATGGACTGCTGGGCTGGATCATCATCGGGCTGATTGCCGGCTGGCTTGCTGGAACAGTTTCGCGCGGGCGCGGATTTGGCTGCCTCGCTGATATTATTTTGGGCTTGATTGGCGCCGTGGTGGGCGGCTGGATTTTTTACAAGCTTCGAATTCCGTTTGGCGGCGCGCTGGGCAGCCTGGCGGCGGCCTTTGTCGGCGCGGTGGTGTTGGTGGCTATTGCGCGGCTTTTCGCGGGGCATTCGCACAATTGAAAAGTTTGAGCGCCTGCTTCGAGCTTTTCGAAATGGCCTGGAATTGCAGCCCTGTGAAAATTTGTAAAACCGAATGGCTGCGGTGTACGTCTAAATAAACGGAGAACTGCACATTGGCCTCTAGCCCAAAGAGCTATAGCACAACCATTGCGGACCTGGCGCGCATTACCTTGCAGGTGCTCGCGCGCAACAAAATGCGAACGTTTTTAACGATGCTGGGCATCACCATCGGCATCGGCGCAGTGATTTGCACGGTGGCCATCGGCGAGGGCGGCTCGGCGCAGATTCGCGAACAAATTGCCGAGCTGGGCGACAATCTGGTGTGGGTCGAAGCAGGCGGGCGCACGGTGAACGGCGCGCACACCGGCAACGACAACACAAAATCGCTGACGAACGATGACGCTTTCGCTTTGCCGAAGGAAGTTCCTTTCCTGAAAGCTTGCTCGCCGAATACCGATGGCCACATTCAAATTGTGTACGGAAACGAAAATTGGTCGACGCATTTCCGCGGCACGGCGCCGAATTTTCTGGAGATCAAAAACTGGCCGCTCGCGGAAGGAAGCAACTTCACCGAAGCGGACGTCAGGAATTTGGCGCAAGTGCTGCTGATAGGAAACACCGTTAAAGAGCGGCTTTTCCGTCCCGACGAAGATCCAATTGGCAAGACGGTGCGCGTCGGCGGCCTGCCGTTCACCGTGATTGGCGTGCTGGCAACGAAGGGGCTTACCCCTTACGGATGGGATCAGGACGATACCGCCTCGATGCCGTACACTACAGCGCAGCGCAAAGTGACGGGAGAATACTGGCTGGACGATATTTTCTGCTCGGCGACTTCTTCTGACGCTATCGGGCCGGCAAACGATCTGGCGGAGCGGCTGATGCGCCAGCGGCACCATTTGCGGCCGGGCGAGGCGGACGACTTCAACATTCGCACGCCAACGCAATTTTTAGAAGCGCAGGAGGAAGCCAGCAAAACGTTTACGCTGATGCTGGCGTGCATCGCATCGGTGTCTTTGCTGGTGGGCGGAATCGGAATTATGAACATCATGCTCGTCTCCGTGACGGAGCGAACGCGCGAGATTGGCGTACGCATGGCGGTTGGCGCGACGGAACGCGACATCCAACTGCAATTTTTGATCGAAGCGACCATTGTGAGCTTGCTGGGCGGCTTGCTCGGCGTATTTTTCGGAGTATTTGCTTCGCGATTGCTGGCCAGCACGCTGGCATGGTCCATGGAGATTCCGCCTCTGGCGATTGTAATCGCGGCGGCGTTCGCGCTGTTTGTAGGCCTTTTCTTTGGATATTATCCCGCGCAAAAAGCGGCGCAGCTCGATCCCATCGAAGCGCTGCGGTTTGAATAATTCCCTGCCGACCTCCGTCCATTTCTTCTGAACAGCTAAATGCGCCATAGCCCCGACAAGAAGCGTTCGAAAACGAAAAGCAGGTCCCCTCACCGCCGTTCGCGACTTCTTCACGTTGGGCTGCTGCTGCCCGCGGCAACCGGGTTCGGAATGACAATCTCCAACCCAGCGCCGAAAGAGCGTCAAAGAATGCGCTGTGATACGATAGCTCGCGAAAAGGAGATGTGCGCCGCACTTGAGTAAACCTTCACTGTGGATGGTCCCGCTAGGCGGGCTGGGCGAATTCGGAATGAACATGATGGCCCTGCGCTATGGCGAGGACATTGTCGCCATTGACGCCGGGCTGATGTTTCCGGAGACGGAGCTGCTTGGCGTTGACGTCGTAATTCCCGATATTACTTACCTGAAGCAGAATCGCGCTGGATTGCGCGCGCTGCTTTTGACGCACGCGCACGAGGACCACATCGGCGCGGTTCCCTATTTGCTTCCTGATTTGAATTGCCCGGTGTACGGAACGCGCTTCACGCTGGCCCTGGTGCGCAAAAAACTCGAGGAGCGCGGGCTGCTGGAGACCGCGGATTTGCGCGAAATCGCGCCGGGAATGACGGTGACGCTGGGGCCATTCCAGGTGGAATTCGTGCAGGTGACGCATAGCACCATCGAATGCGTGTCACTGGTGATTCGCACGCCGCTGGGAATCGTGATTCACACCGGCGACTTCAAGATCGATCCCACGCCGGTGGATGGCGTGCCTTTCGATTTGCACCGATTCGCGCGTTATGGACAGGAAGGCGTCCTGGCGCTTTTTGCGGATTCGACGAACGCGGAGCGCCCGGGCTACACGCAGTCGGAGCGCGCGGTGCGCCCGCGGCTCGAAGAACTTTTTCGCGCCGCTCCCCAGCGCGTAGTGGTTTCCTGTTTTGCCAGTTCCATACACCGCATGCAGCAAGTGATTGATATCGCCACCGAGCAGGGACGCAAAGTTGCGTTCATCGGACGCAGCATGGTCGACAACGTGGAAATCGCCCACTCGATGAACAAACTGCGGATTCCAGATGGCTCAGTGGTGCGGCCGCAGGACATCAAATCGTTCGAGCCGCGCAAAATCGTGGTGCTGGCATCGGGCAGCCAGGCGGAGCCAATGTCCTCGCTCTCGCGCATTGCCGTGGATAATCACCGCCTGCTCGCGCTCGAAGAAAACGACACGGTGATCATTTCCGCGCGCATCATTCCCGGAAACGAGAAAGCCATCTCGCGCATGATTGATCATCTTTTCCGCCGGCGCGTGCTGGTCTATTACGAAAGCGGACGCTCGGCGCCGATTCACGTTTCGGGCCACGCGAGTCAGGAAGAGATGAAGCTGCTGCTTAATTTGGTGCGGCCGAAATACTTTGTGCCCATTCACGGCGAATATCGCCAGCTGTTTCAGCACGCCGCGCTGGCGCAGCAGGTTGGCTCCGTTTCCGGCGAAATCATGATGGTGGAATCGGGCCATCCCATTGAATTTACCCAGCAAGGCGCGTTTCGCCGCGAGCCTGTGCCTATCAGTCGCGTGTGCGTGGATTCCGGCTCGCTCGAAGAGGTGCAGGACGTGGTGATTCGCGACCGGCGGCATCTGGCGGAAGACGGCGTGGTCGTGCCGATCATCGCCATCAACAAGCACAGCGGGAGAATGGAGACGTCGCCGGAAATTGTCACGCGCGGATTTCTGGCTTCGGACGGCCAGGAATTGCTGGCGCTGGCGCGCGAAGTGATATTGAAGACTATGGAGCAATCCAACTCGGAAGAAAAAGGCGATTGGAGCGTGATCAAAGAAAAGATTCGCGTGGATTTGAAGCGTTTCCTCAACAAGAAAACATCGAAGCGGCCGATGATTTTGCCGGTTATTTTGGAAGTATAAGAATCGAAGTTTAGTCTCCACTTTCTGCCGTTCTCTTTCCTCACGATTTGCCTTTCCTTAGCGCGCTGCGCCAACCTCTGCTTATTCGCTTGACATTACAGTAAGTGTATGCTTACAGTTAGTTATGGCTTACGGTCATAAAGAACTGGCAGCGATGGCGGATTCCACGCGCCACGCTATGGTCGAGCGGCTGCGGCGGAGGCCAATGACCGTGGGGGAACTGGCGGACGGGCTGCCGGTTACCAGGCCGGCCGTTTCACAGCATTTGAAAATTTTGAAGCAGGCGCGGATTGTGAGCGAAAGGCGCGAGGGCACGCGGCATTATTTCAATTTGAATCCGGAGGGCCTGCTGCAGCTGCGCGGCTACATCGACGCCGTGTGGGAGGACGCCCTGGCGTCTTTTTCACGTTATGTTGCCGCGCAAAAGCGGCGGCGGCGTAAACTCAGAAAATGAAGGCGCGGCCCTTCCCTGCCCCGGCGAAATTCAACGTGCGGGAATATGCGGCGAAGGATTTTGAGACGCTGTACGCCATTGACCAGCTCTGCTATTCGCCGGCGGTTGCGTACACGCGCGCGGAGTTGAGATGGTATCTCGGGCTGCAAGGGGCGGCGGGATTGGTGGCAGTGGCGCGCAGGACAAGTAGCGCCGCTGCGGGAATCGCCGGTTTTGTGATTACGACAGCGAGGGGCGAGCACGGGCACATCATCACCATTGACGTTCTGGAAATGTACCGGCGAAAAGGCGTGGCGTCCGCGCTGCTGCGGCGCGCGGAGGCGGAAATGAAGAAGCGCGGCGTGCAAGAAGTTTGGCTGGAGACGGCCACGAACAACGAGGCCGCCATCGCATTCTGGAGGAAGCACGGTTATCGCGTGCGCGGGCGGTTGCCGAATTATTATCCTGAGGGAATGGACGCGTTTGCTATGTCGAAATTGATTGCGCGATCTATCGCACACGAAAATTGAACACGGACGCGTGACTGCACAAGCGCGCGCGTCATCGAATCATGTACGCGGGTACTAATTCGTTTCTGTCGTTCGTACCGGAGTTTTTTTCGAGATCGCCGGAGTGAGCGCCATAAACTCCTTTCGGTGCTATTTGCAAGTTCGCACGCGGAGAATTGATTTGCTGTTGGATTTCGCGTTGTGCGGGTATGCTTTCGGGCGTGTTCCTCCACACAGGACACGCGCGACGGCGCCCGCGCAGCCTGTGCGACGCCGAGGCCTTCCCCGACAGCCCAGGAGACTCATGTGCGCATATTTGAAATGACTGAAAATCGCCGCATCAACGAGCTGATTGGTTTCATCGGCGCGACGCTAGGCGTGCTGCTGGCGTTGAGCCTGCTTTCGTATTCGCCGCAAGATGCCTCGTTCAACGTTTCCGCGCCGCCGCCGCTCGCGGGGCCAGCGCACAACTGGATTGGTCCGGTCGGCGCGCATATGGCGGACCTTTTCTTTCAGGGATTTGGGTATGCCGCATTTCTCTTCCCGATTGGGCTATTTGTACTGGCGCTGCAATGGCTCCGCAACAAAGAAGTGGGCGCGCCCATCGCCAAAATAATTGGCGCGACGCTTTTCGTTCTGGCGCTGCCGGCGGAATTTTCTCTTCTGGGACTGCCGCAAGTTCGCGGCGCGCTGCCGCCGGGCGGAATGCTGGGCGAGCTGATTGATCATGCTCTGCGCGCGAGCTTCAATTCGATTGGCGCGCATGTGGTCGCGCTCGCATGCGTGTTCGCGGGACTGTTTCTCACCACGCAGTTCACATTCGCGGGCACGGCAAAATGGATGAGCGGGCCGCTGGCGGAAAACGGATTCATCGGCAAGCGGATTTTTGCGCTCGTGGAACGCTACCGCGACTGGCGCGAGGCGCGCGAGGCGGACAAATTGCGCAAGCGCGTCGAAGAAATCAAAATTGCCGGACGCCCCGCTGTTGCGACGCAATCAAAGTCCGCAAAAATTAGCACAACGCTACGCGACGAAGAGGAAGACGCCGATGAGGCTGCGGCGGAATCACGGCGCTCCATCCCCAAGATCACTTTTGGCGCGCGCGGAGATTCCGAGCCGGCGCCGCGCAAATCCGCGCCCGAACCAAAAATCAGCAAAGGCAAAACGGCTTATCGCCTCCCTTCCCCGGCGCTTTTGCGGGCGGGCGACCGCGGCGAGCGCATGACCGAATCGGAATTGAAGGAATATGCGCGGGCCATCGAGCAGAAGTGCGGCGAATTCGACGTCGCGGGACACATCACGCAAATCAATCCTGGGCCGGTGGTCACCACATTCGAGTTGAAGCCGGAAGCGGGAATCAAGTACAGCCGCATCACCAGCCTGGCGGATGATTTGTGCCTGGCACTCAAAGCGGAATCCATTTTGATCGAGCGCATTCCCGGAAAATCAACAGTTGGAATCGAAGTGCCCAATCCGCAGCGTGAGACCATTGCGCTGCGCGAAGTAATCGAATCGCCGGAGTTTTCGCATTCCTCGACAAAACTTGCCCTGCCGCTCGGAAAAGATCTCGTCGGCCACATTCGCGCCGCGGATTTGACGCAAATGCCGCACCTGCTCATCGCCGGCGCCACCGGAACGGGCAAGAGCGTGTTCATCAACTCGATGCTGATGGGCATGCTGTACAAATCCACGCCGGACGAAATGAAAGTGGTGCTGATCGATCCGAAGCGCATCGAGCTGGGGCTTTACGAAGACATTCCACACCTGTTCACGCCGGTGGTGACGGACCCGAAAGTCGCGTCGAACGTGCTGCGCAACGCCACGCGGGAAATGGAGCGCCGCCTGAAATTGCTGGCGCAGCGCGGCGTGCGCAACATCGATCAGTACAATCGCACATTCGAAAAAGCGCAGTCGCTTTCGCTCTTCGACGAAACGGAAGAGAACGAGCACAAGCCGCTGCCGTATATCGTGATTGTGATCGACGAGCTGGCCGACTTGATGATGGTCGACACCACCAACGTCGAAGAGTCCATCACGCGGCTGGCGCAAATGGCGCGGGCGGTAGGCATCCACTTAATTTTGGCAACGCAACGGCCTTCGGTGGACGTCATCACCGGACTGATCAAAGCGAATTTCCCGGCGCGCATTTCTTTTCGCGTGGCCAGCAAAGTGGATTCGCGAACGATTCTCGACACCAATGGCGCGGAATCGCTCCTCGGCCGCGGCGACATGCTTTATTTGCCGGCGGGCTCCTCGCGCATTCATCGCATCCACGGGCCGCTAGTCACCGAATCGGAAGTGGCCGCGGTTTGCGAATTTTGGCGCGATCAGGCCAAAGCGATTTACAACGAAGAATTGCTTAAGCCGCCCAAAGATGAAAATGCCGGCGCTAGCGATGATGCAGCGGACGGCGGCGAAGAAGTGGATGACGAACTGTATCAGGAAGCCGTGCGCGTGGTCTGCGAAATGGGCCGCGCTTCGACTTCCACCCTGCAGCGGCGCTTGCGCGTGGGATATGGACGCGCCGCGAGGCTGATTGACTTGATGGAAAAAGACGGAATTGTTGGTCCGCCGGATGGTTCGCGTCCGCGCGAAGTGCTGAAGAAAAGAGACTGGATGCGCGAATTCGACGAATCCATGAAGTGAGCGTCAGCCACAAACTGATCGCTAAGGAATTGTCGACCTTAGACCTTAACCCGCTGCGCTGTTTGATGCGATCGAGCGTGTCATTTTTGTTCCACGACTAAATTTTTGAAAATGGCGTGGCCCGGCCCACACATTACCAATCCGACCCAGCCCTCATCGTATGTGCCATCGCGCACAGTTTTTACTTTCTGGCCGTCCACGAATATCGAGATCTGATCTCCGGAGTCGTCTACGGCGAGTTCCGTTTCTGAGGTGGCCGTCTGGGCGACAGTCGTCCACGGAACGATGTCTGTCTCTGTGAAATCCTGCTGCGTATCAGGAAGAAAATCCCTTCTCACGAGCTCGACGGACAATTCCTTTTCCTTGGCGATACCACTGAGAAGCAGCGCATAGTATCCATTCACATTCATGCGAAATAACAGCCCAGCGGCGGGACGGGAGGCATACAGGAATTGCGATCTGGCGGCACGCGACTGGGGCGCGGGAGTTATTTTCACGATAAGAGACGCGTGAAAGTTGGTCCACCAGGGTCCGTAGGCGGCGATGACGTTTTGTCGAAATGCTAAGGACTTTTCCGCTGTCGCACCACTGTACCGAATGGAGCCACCCATGGCCGATGCCTGCATGGCACCGTTGACATTACCCACTGGTCCCGGCAGATTCGAGAGTTCGTAACCGTCGCGGACATAATGCGAGTCTTGATGATTCGGCCAGCCGCTATGCGGATTCGAGAAATCGTCGCGGTAGACCATTCCGTCCGGGCCGTCCGTTACGTCGGCTTCATAAGGATAGGGGTGGAATTTGGGGGAAACAGTGCAGGTGGCTTGGTCGAAGTGCACGAATTGTGACGCATCGCGCTGGGTATCAACGAAATGACGCGAGAGGACGTGCGCGCCGCGGCGGTCTACTTTCACTTCGATCTTTCGGAGTTTCTTCTGCGATGCGTCGTGGGGATAATAGGCGAGCGTGTATTCCGACTGCAGCATGTTGGAAACAGCTCTCAGCGCGTCTCCTAAATCGCGGCTGGATTTCGGGATGAACGATTCTGCGCCGGATTCTTTCATTAGATCGCCAAATACAATGACCGGATTATCGATGTCATGACCGTTGATGAGCGTCAGCTTTGGTTCCGGATGTCCTTCAAAACCAAACTCGGCCCGACTTGGCAATCCAATCATGAAAAGTTGCGCCGGCGACGAACGTACCAGCCCGATCAATTGTTCGAGCGAGATACGGCTGTACTGGTCGACGCCATCAGAGATAACGATTACGGCCTGCCTTGGGTTTTTCGAAGCACGCAGATGGCACAGTGCGGCGGCAATCGCGTCGTAGAGAGCGGACCCGCCACTAGATGCGGGAGCCAAACTGATGCCGGAGGGACTGAGAAGTTGAGCGCGAGTCAATCGCTGAAAAGGACCTATCCGGTCGGTAAAGTCCATTGTGAATATTTGATCTCCAGGCCGCGCGATGCGCATGAACTGAGCGGCAATCTGTTGCGCCGAACCGATTCTCCCTCCAGAACTCATTGAATTGGATGAGTCGACCAGAACGGCTATGGTCACTGGGCCATTGCCGGCGTCGAAAAAAGCGAGTTTCTGGCGTACCCCGTTTTCGAGAACGGTAAAATCGTTCGCTGTGAGGCCGAGGATGTCGTTTCCCTTCGAGTCCTTGATTTGCACGTCAACTGGTTGGAGATTTACCTCAACGCGCATCGTGGGAGCGTGGGGTAAGTTCTGTGCGATGAGCCACGGCGCCAGCATCAACGCAAATGTAATGGGAATGGTGAAGCGGGGCACAAGCACCTCTTTCTTGCTATGGCCTGATTGTACCCCCGTCGATGCGAATTGACACTTCTCTCCCCCGCCCGTAAAATCGCTGAACGTCCTGTGCCGAGGTAGCTCACCGGTAGAGCGCGGCCCTGAAAAGGCCGGCGTAGGCAGTTCAACTCTGCCCCTCGGCACCACTCCAATTGCCTAAAATTCCGCTCGGTAGCAATTCCCATTCTGAGGCAACCTGATACTTCCGATTCGGCTTAGGTTTCAGCACGATTTTGGGCATGTGCCTTGCGAGCGTGGCTTTGGCTATTGCGGGTTCACTGTTCAAGAGCTTGCGAATATCTTTCAGACTTGCTCCGACAAATTTGCGAACATCTCGAATCTTTGTACGGACAGTCTCAGGCTTGGCGGAGATAATTTGCTCATGCAGTTGTGAAATTTCCCGCTCCCTGTCCACGATTGCGGCTCTGAGAGCTTTTGAATCGCCTATGCGAGGATTCGCCGTGCTGACCTGTGTAGGAAGTAAGCTGCACATCGACTACGTTGACCAAGGAGGACAAACCCAATACCAAGAAGATTGGTGACACGGCGTGGAGGAAACGTGCTGGCGTCAGTAACAACCCCCGTGGATTGTCCCCCGGAGAACGGCGGAGTGCGTCGCGTGGGGAACCTCCCAAACCTGTTATAGTCCATTCCTTAATCTCATCTCCCATACGCAGTTAGCTTCCCATCAACAACATTCGCCAGTGTAGCCGCCTCGCTGAGAAACGGTATCACCTTTTTGGGGGAACGTGCCATGCATGGCTCTTCTTCAGGCTATGACCGATGACGCACCCCTACATTTGGCTCATAACTTCTGGTCCCTATGCCGCGTCGTAAAGAGTCGCCATCAGTAACTCCGGGATTCATTTCTGACCTTTACATCTCTCGAAACGCAAGGTATCCTTGCGGGCCAGTTGGGGTGTTGTCGATGCCCAAGTGGGACAATTCCAAGGCCTTGGCTAGGAAGAACCGAATATCGGGTGGAGATGTCAGATGAAAATCAAGAAAGCCGGTCCCTTCCTATGGATTCTGTTGGCAACGGGTGCTCTCGCAGCGTGCGCCTCTGCGAACAGCATCCCTGTCAGCGGGGGCGGTTACGCAAACAACGCGCAGAACGCGAGCGGTTTTAGTATTTCCGGCCCTGGCGTCAGCGTTATCGACAATAACCCGGGCGGTGCCTTTGACGCCTTTTGCACCCTCGGCTCGTTTTGCAGTATCGGGGCAGGGGTATCGGGGGTCGTCTCTTTTGCTGCCTACCCCGGATTGAGTTCCGCCGACTTTGCGGGCAGGTCGGCAAACGTCATCGGCGGCGGCCTCAGCTTTTCGGGAGGGGTCTTCGTTCCCGCGTCCTACGACCCGTACCAGCAACCACTCGTGGTGCCCGGGACCGTGACCGGCACTATCCAGGGCTACTGGTTTGTTTGTGTCCCCGGCAATTGCGACGGCGAGGGCGTGCTGCTGTGGACCCTAAACATTTCCGGCACCGGCATGGGGACTTTTTACGCGCCGGACGGCTGGTCGCCGGGGCCGGGCGGCTTCGTGGACTTTCAGGCCGTGGACTTCGACTTCTCCGGAACAGCAACGCACACCCCTGAACCGTCAACCCTACTCTTGCTTGGCACTGGGCTCCTGGCGATTCTTGGCTTGGCTAAAGCGGGACGAAGGGCGCTGTAGCTGGAAGCTTGCTCGACCAGCGCGCGAAAGCGCGCGCCTGCTACAAAGAGGCCATCGCGCTCGCTCCGCTCCCGCGGTGTTGTCGTGAATATCGCAGTATCCGTCCAGGCCCACCGACACGTATCTGATTTCATCTCCTGTGGTGACAGGAAGCGTGGACATCGAACTCCCTGACCACGGTCGGTCAGTACGGTTGATAGCAGATGCCTCCCATACCGTTCCATCGTTCATGAAGATTTGATGTGATTCTATGCGTCGAATATTGGCGGTCCGTGGCCCACTACAAAGAATTGGCACAATGTGACGGCATTCAGGTTGAATTTTTTTTGCAGCGGCTACGCTGCAATCTCAAATCGGATAGGCAATACAGTTCAACTCTGCCCCTCGGCACCATCCTCTGTCACTGCGAGCAATTTGGAAATTCGAAGAAAGGGCGCCCCCTCTGCGTATTCCCTTCGGCGGCGCGACAGGAAGGCGTAGAATCCCGCCAGAGGAGTTTTCCATGAGTTCAGCGTGCGAGCACGTCAAAGAAATTCGCAAAGTCACGCCCAGCGGGAAAGGCTGCAAGGAATGCCTCGAGATGGGCGACACGTGGGTGCATCTGCGCCTGTGCCTCACGTGCGGACATGTGGGCTGCTGCGATTCGTCGAAAAACAAGCACGCCACCAAGCATTTTCACAGGACGAAACATCCCATTATTCAGTCGTTCGAGCCCGGCGAGGATTGGCGCTGGTGCTACGTCGACGAAATGATGCTCGAATAATTCCTGCTGCAGCGCCTGCGCATAGGACAACTGAATGGCTACTGAACCACAATTCGCCGAAGAGCTGGCCTGGCCGGCGCTGCCTCTCAAAGAATGGGAGCCCACGCGCGCCACACTGCACATGTGGACGCAAATGGCCGGGAAAGTTCGCCTGGCGCTTGCGCCGCTCATCAATCATTGGTGGTCCGTCGTCTTGTACGTGAACAGCCGCGGCCTGACCACTTCTGCGATTCCCTATGAGGACCGCGCATTCGAAATTCAATTCGATTTCCTGAAGCACGTGCTGGAAATAAAAGTGTGCGACGGCGCGGTGCGCACGCTGGCGCTGGCGCCGCGCTCGGTCGCCGATTTTTATCGCGAATTCATGGACGCGCTTGCGTCGCTGGGCATTCGCGTGAAAATCTGGCCGATGCCCGTGGAAATTCCCAATCCCATTCGCTTCGACGAAGATCGCGTGCACGCATCCTACGATGCGGAGGCGGCGCATCGCTTCTGGCGCGCGCTCGTTTCCGTCAATTCGATCTTCAATGAGTTTCGTTCGCGTTTCATCGGCAAATCGAGCCCCGTGCATTTTTTCTGGGGCAGTTTCGATTTGGCGGTGACTCGATTCTCCGGCCGCCGCGCACCAGAGCGCCCGGGCGCCGACAAGATGACCCGCGAAGCCTATTCTCACGAAGTGATCAGCGTGGGTTTCTGGCCGGGAAACGAAGGAGTGATTGACGCCGCATTCTACGCCTACGCAGCGCCCGAACCGGCCGGCTTCTCGGGCGCCCGCGTGCGGCCAGCGGCCGCGTTCTACGACAAAAAGATGAGCGAATTTTTTCTGCCCTACGAAGACGTGCGCCGCAGCGCTTCTCCACGCGACACCCTGCTCGATTTTGCGCAAAGCACGTACGAAGCTGCCGCGTCCCTCGGCAACTGGGACCGCGCCGCGCTCGAACGCAGCGCATGAGGATTCACGTCCGCCGGCCGCGCAATTTGCTACCGCAATGGCGCCCATTCGAACGGAAATAGCTTGCCCGCCGCGGCAGGATCGAGTTTTGCGCCCGCGAGTTGAACGGCTTGCGCGAGCACTGGGTCGCGGCCCGCCGCAAGATCCGCGCCTGTAGGCAGCACGGTCACGTCCGGCGTGACGCCCACATTTTCAAGACTCTTGCCATCGCTCATAATCAAGTCATCATGAGTAATGGATGCGCCATAGAATACGAGGAAATCACTGCCCCCCGTCACCCCGATCTGAAACGGATAAAGTCTGGACTCCATGACCGCGCCGGCGGAGAGATCCCCGATCACCGTGGCTCGATGGTTCAGCTGCATGGTACGCGCAAAGAGTTCTGACGCTGAGGCGGAGCCGCTATCTACCAGGACAAACAGCTTGCCGGTGAATGGCGCTCCGTGAGGCTTGGCAACAACGTCTTTTTCGTGCTTTCGGCCCACCGGAGTCGCTATCGTTACGTCATGGTCAAAAAAGCGTCCAACCAAATAAGCCAGGCTGTCTACGGCGCCGCCCGGATTGCCCCGCAGATCGATAATCAGCGCTGCGTGCTTCTTTGCCTTCCCCATCATTTCGTCGACTTCGACCGGAGTCATGTTGAAAGCGGGAATTTTCCAAATGAGCGTATCGCCGATTTCGACCCACCGCTCTCGCAGCAAGTGGACCATGCTTTCCTCTTTGAGAATCACATTCCAGAAGTCGGTATCCCCAGCCCGGAACGAGAGGTCAACGACCTTCTCTTTTGGGAGAAACTTCGTGCGCACCAACTCGGTGCGCGCGGCTCCCTGCGGGTCGCGGAGCTGCAGTTCCAGCGCTCCCTGAGGCGAGAGCTCGTTCAAATAGTAATCAATGTCGCGGAAGTCCTTCCGGTTGACGGTGTACACGCCGAGTTTCAGTATCTCATCGCCCGGGTGAATTTTCGCGGCGGCATCGGAGCCTGGGCGTACTTCGGTAACGAAGCAGCGGTCGCCGATCATTTCCATGCGGAAGCCGTAATCGAAACGATAGTCGGTGGACGGCGGCATGAAATACGTGTGCGAATCGCGCAGCCCCGAAAGATACGCGGCGATCACGCGAAAGGCTTCGCCAAGCGAGGGCGCTTTTTTGAGCGCCGCGTCGTATTGCTTGTACCTCGTGTCCATGTCCACGCCGTGAAATGCCGGGTCGTAGTAATCCTTCTTCACGGCATCGTGGATCTTGCTGAGCATTTCCTCGGCCAGCTGGCGGTCGTAATTCGAGATTTTCGGCTGAGATGGGCTCTGCGCGTGCATGGGCAACGCTGCTACCGCGGCCAGTAGAAATACGGCGATCACTGCTCTGCCTGGTGCTGGAATGTGCTTCATAGGTCGCTCCTACCTGGGCTTGCAAGAGCTACTTCCAATAGGCGCAGTATATAACCAGTACTTTATATTTTGAACATAAATGCTTGCGCTGGTTGTTCTCGTTGTTAAGAGTTCAGCAGGGGCCAAGTGCTGAAAGATTTTTTCGCTGCTACGGCCGCTCAATCGCAAACCAAAGTGCTAAGCGTGCGACGAATTATTTCCGGATTGCTTTGTTTTCGGGAGGATGGTCGCCCGCGCCTCGAGCCGCGCGCTAAGGCGCCGGCGCGTGGACTGCGGCGAGTGATTGCTGCGGAAAGCGTTTTGCGAGCCAGGCGCGCGCTTCTTCGGGATGGTAATTGAACGGGCCGAGGCCGCCGCGATAAACCACTTTTCCCGATTCGTCGATGATGTAAATGCGCTCCGGCCAGCCGCCGTACGTGCGGTCAGCGGCGTTATTCATCGGGTCAATCGCGATGGGAATCGGATAATGGAAGCGCTTCACGAAATCGTTGGCAATGGCCACGCGCTGCGGAAACGTGGTCGGTTGCATGTAACAAATGTCCTGCGCAACGTTGGACTTCATCTGCCATTCGTCTTGCGGATGAGCTTCGCGGATGTAAACGGTCAGAAAATCGGCGCGATCTTTATAGTCGTTGTAAATTTTGACGAGATTTCCAATCTCGCGGCGGAAGGGCGGTCAAGTATAGCTGCCGAAAATCAGCACCAGCGGGCGCTTTCCGATGCGTTCGTGAAGATAAAAGGAAGTTTTGCCGTCGAGGGAAAATAAACGCGCGTCGGGGGCGCTATCGCCGACGCGCACTTCGCCTTCGCGCCACTCGGGCAGCGCGTAACGCAGGAAGCCGTACACGTCGCGCGGCCCGCCCATGAAATGCGCCAGCACGAAATAGGCAGCGAGCAGAAGCAAGGCCAGCGAGGCGAGAATCCATTTCCAAGCCGAGCGTTTTCGAGTGGTGGACGAGCCTTCGTTCATATTTGGGAATGCCTGGTGCAAGATAACGCGCATACGCTGAAGATGTCAATCAGGGCTTGAATTTCGCGAAGCGCGCAAAAAAATAACCCGCTTGAACGTACCAAGCGAGTTTATAGAATATTTTTATAGCAAATCGCGAAAACAAAAGCAAGCCTTTTCTTTGCATCGCAAAATCGTTCAAGGTGAAAATCCCCGAAACGGCGAATTTTCGAGCAAAACGCCCCAAGCGAATCTTCGCCGCCCGTACTCAGTAACGATTCGCGGGCGGCACCGGCTCGCCTTGGAAAATCACGGCGCGAACGCGCTCCAGCGCATGAATGTCTTCGAGCGGATTGCCTTCGACGGCGACAACGTCGCCCTCCTTTCCCGGTGCAATCACGCCCAAATCATCGAGGCCCAGCAAGTCCGCGCTTCCCTTCGTGCCGAAGTGCAAAGCCTGCTGCGGCGTGGCGCCGAAGCGCACGTCGGTCATGATTTCGTCGCGCACAGTCCCCTTCCCCGGCTCGTAGCTCTGGTCGGAGCCCGCCGCGATTTTCAGTCCGGTGGCCAGCGCGATTTTGAATCCTTGCAACTCACCTTGCCAGATGATATTCGCTTTGCGAATCACGAATTCCGGCATGTGCATCGTCGCGCCGTTTTCCACGATGTTGTTGGCGATGTACAGCGTCGGCGTGAGGTAAACGCCGTGCGCCTTCATGTAATTCGCCGCGTCCTGGTCCAACCCCGCGCCATGCTCGATGGAATCCACGCCCGCGCGCAACGCCGCCCAGATGGTCGGCAGATTTTCGTCGTGCGCGGCGACTTTCACGTGCGCGGCATGCGCCTGCTCGACGATGACTTTCAATTCCTCCGGCGAAACCTGCTCGGCCAGCGGCGAATCGAGCGGCGACAGCACTCCTCCCGAAGCGAGAATTTTGATGACGCGCGCACCGTATTTCAGCTGCCAGTGAACTGCGGCCTCCGCATCAGCCGGCGAATTGATGAAGCCATTCTCCGGCGTGTAGAAATTTTCCGGCGTGAGGTCCGGCGGAAAATCGTAAAAATCGCCGTGGCCTCCGGGAATGGAAATGGCGTGCGCCGCGGGAACCAAGTGCGGGCCAGGAATTGTGCCCTCGTCAATCGCGCTTTTCAATGCGACGTCAACGAACCCTTCTGTGCCCAGCACACGCGCGGCAACCACTCCGGAATCGAGCGCGTATTCCATATCTTTGCTCGCGCGAATTGCCGCCAGCGGGAGCGAAGGATATTGCCCGCGCGGGCCAGTCCAAATATGAATGTGCGCGTCAATCAGGCCGGGAATACATGTGTATTTAGTGAAGTCTTCGCGCTCGGCGCCTTTTGGCGCGCTCAAATTGCGGCCTACGGCGCTGACTTTTCCGTTGGTGATAATCACATCGCCGCCATCTATGGCTGGCTGGTCCGCGTCGGCGATTAATTTCCCGCAACGAACAAACGTGGTGCTCGACTTCGGCGCGCGCTTCGCCGGCATTTCGTTGGTATCCTGCGCAAAGAGCGCCGGCGCAGCGCACGCGAGCAGTGCAAACACACTTAGAAGTGCAATTCCTCGCTTCATAATTTCTCCGTTTTCTGCGATTTCGGCTGCCGCCGCCCAGCGCACCCTCCGGCCGGCAATTGAGCCACGGAAGATTATTCCCGCCGCCCTCGCCTGTCAACGAAGACGTAGCAAGGCTCCGCAGAAATTCACCGCGCGCGAATGAAGCTTGAATGAACCCCGTGAATGAATCATTGAATAGCTGGCCTCGCGCGTGATATGCATTTCGCTGCAGCCGAATAGAGGAGCGATTGGGGGGACTGAACCCTGGAGGATTCAACCATGATCCGCGCTTTTTGCTCATTTTTTGCGGCGCTTGCCGTACTGCTGATATTCAACACGTTCGCTGCGCCATTATCATTCGCGCAAAAGCAACCGATGCAGTGGCCCACGCACGAAGGCGATTTCATCGTGCACAATTTCCATTTTCGTGATGGCGAAACGCTGCCGGAGTTGCGCCTGCACTACACCACCCTCGGCAAACCGATGCACAATGCCCGCGGCCAAGTCACCAACGCTGTGCTCATCCTTCATGGGACGGGCGGCTCGGGCCATCAATTCCTACAGCCCATATTTGCGGGCGTGCTTTTCGGCAAAGGGCAACTGCTCGATTCGGCCACGCACTACATCATCCTGCCCGACGACATTGGCCACGGTAAATCCAGCAAGCCCAGCGACGGTTTACGCATGAAATTTCCGCACTATGATTACGCGGACATGGTACAGGGCGAATACGACTTGGTCACTGAGGGCTTGCACGTGAATCATCTGCGCCTGGTGACCGGAACGTCCATGGGCTGCATGCACACTTGGATGTGGGGCGAAGCGCATCCGCGATTCATGGACGCGCTGATGCCGCTGGCCTGCTATCCCGTGGAAATTGTGGGCCGCAATCGCATTGACCGTAGAATGATCATCGATCTGATCCGCGACGATCCTGCGTGGAACGGTGGAAATTACAAAACTGAGCCGGTCGAAGGCCTGCGTGGCGCCCTCTCGGTCGAGCTGCTGATGGTCAGCGCGCCGCTCTACTGGCATCGCATTTACGACACGCCACAGAAAGCAGACAACTTTTTGCACAACTATCTGAACAATGCTCTGAAACGCGTGGACGCCAATGACTTGATTTATGCCTTCGACGCTTCACGCACCTACAATCCCGAGCCGGAGTTGGGCAAAATTACCGCGGCGCTGCTGGCCATAAATTCCGCGGATGACTTCGTGAACCCGCAGGAATTGCGCATTGATGATCGACTGATCCATCGCGTTCCGCACGGCCGCTTCGTTTTGCTCCCTATTACCAACGAAACGCGCGGCCACGGCACGCACACACGCGCCGCCGTCTGGAAGAATTACCTGGCGGAATTGCTCGCTGAAAGCCGCCCGAAGCAATCGGATTAGCATTGCAGACGAGGAATTCATTGCTCTATAATACTGGTACCAGCCGCTACCTGTGTGTTTTCAATCTATAAGCTCGTGAATTTCCACTTGCAGCGCGATTGGGGAGCTTCAGCAGATGGGTTCTGAACGCCGCAACTGTGCAAGACGTATTCTGTATTCGCCCGAATATCTGGACATGGGCGCGGATAACGGCGGTGTAGTCGTCGATTTAAGCGAGACGGGCCTGCGATTTCAGGCTGTCGGCCGCATCGAGCCGAACTCCGATGTACCGCTTTCTTTTTCACTTGGCACAGGCTATCGCATCGACGTCGAGGGTCACGTCGTTTGGGTCAACCCGCGCGGCAACTCCGGCGGGATTGCCTTCAAAAAACTTTCCAGCGATTCGCGCAGCTTGATTCGCGAATGGCTGTCCAAACCGGAAGCCGAGCATCGCGCGGAAGCGGCTGTTTCCACGGCAGAAAGCGAAGATGAACAGAATGCTTCCCTGCCGGCTGCGCCGCAAGCACCATTAGTCGAAGCGGCCCTCAGCCAAGCGCGATCCACCACTCCCGCAACTGCCAGGCAATCGCCGGCAACTGAACTTCAAGCCCAAGCTTCCGCCGGGGCTTTCCCCAAAGGTGCTGATGTTCAACTACCCAATGGCCAGGGAGAAGATGAACGCGAAATCGCGCGCATAGATGAAATTCCAGCGCCAGATGTGCTTATGTTTCATCAGGACTTTCCGGAATCCCAGCCGCAAGTCTCTGAATTGCGCGCGCACCCGCAGCCCATCGCCCCTGTTTCGCAAGCGAGCGTCTCTGTTGCGCAACCGAGCGCACCCGTTTCGCTGCCGGCTCCTTTTCCACCGTTGTCGGCTCCTTCCGGCGCCAGCGCGAACGAACCTGCTCCGGTGAATGCGCATGCTGCCGCACCTACCCCCGCCCGCCCGGGCAAAGCCATCGCGCCCATCACAACTTCCATCGCTCGCCAGGGTAAGCCCAGCGCCATGACGCCTCAACGTCCGCCGGCGCAGAAGGCGACGCCACGTCCCGGCGCATCGTTTTCGGTCGCGCCGTCGATTTCCGCTTGGGGCGCAAAAGGCGCTGCTGGGACGCTGATCCCGAGTAGGCCCAATCCGTTGAAAACCGGCGCGCCTCTCTTTCCGCCGCGAACTGCGGAAAACATTTTCGCGCGTGACCGCTGGGTGGCTCCCCAATTGGAAGCTGAATCACACCCGTTCCGGAAGGCATTTTTTGTCCTGCTGACAATCGGCGTCCTGATCGCCGCCGCGCTTTTGCTAATTGCTTACCAGCGTGGATATCGCCGGCAAATTGGCGCGGTCATCGAACATGTCGGGAGCACCGTTGCCGGCCAATCTGGAGCCACAAGCGCGGCTCCGACCGCGGCGAAGCGAGTGGATCAATCGGCCAACGCTGCGGCGCCGGATGCTTCCTCCAAGACTTCTCCGGGACCGGTCTTGCAGCCTCCAGCCAATACCCCCGCGACCGGTGCACCTTCGCATCCGGTTTCTCCACCGATTCCTAAGCCAAACACCAATTTCGCCTCCAACTCCAGTATCGCCCCCGCTAACTCCAGCCCCGCGCCAGCCGGCAAGTCGCTATCAACCCAGTCTTCTCAAACCGCGCCGGCTAAAGAACCGCCTACTCAGACGGCCGCGTCAGCGCCGACTGCATCCGCGCAACCGGACCAATCAGGAAACCAGCAGGCCGCGAAAAACCCGGCTACCTCTGTGGCCGGCGCAGCGTCAGCGGCCAGTACGCAGCCGTTCGGCCAGGCCGAATACCTTCGCGCACAGCGCTACCTGGATGGCTCTGGCGTCACACGCGATCCTGCCCAGGCTGCCGAGTGGTTCTGGCGGTCTCTCGAAGCTGGCGATACAAACGCTGCTCTGCCCCTCGCGGATCTTTACCTTCACGGCGAAGGCGTTTCCCAGAGCTGCATTCAGGCGCGCATTTTGCTTGATGCTGCTGTGCGCAAAGGCAATGCCGAAGCCGCGCGCCGGCTCGGCCAGCTGCCTGACAACTGCCAGTAACCTTCCCTCCTGGTGTCACCTCCCAACGGGAAAAGTGCTCGCGGAAGAACTTCAGCATGCCGAATTGCTGGCCACAAAATGAGCGCACCTGTACGCCAGGACAGTGTGTTCCGGCTCGTCGTACAGGTCATCCTTCGGAACTCATTTGGCCTGAGCCCTCTTGCGCGACGCGCGAGCGCGAGTGACAATCCAGGGAGTTGAATTCCAGGAGTGTGCGTTTCATGGCCCCATTGTCACGGACAATTTTGCCAATTCAGGGCGCCCTTGCCGAGGCAGAGCGCCGCAACTCCATTCGCTATCAGATCACCGTCTCCGCCGAAGTGATTGAGCTGAAGTCGGGTACCCGCTTTTCCACCCGAACTACTGACCTGGGTCCGGGCGGCTGTTTCGTAGATACCCTTATGCCCCTCCCGGTTGGTTCAAATATCAGCGTGCGCCTGCACAAGGACAACATGGCATTTGAAGCCACCGGCACCGTCACGTTTTCCCAGGCCGGGCTTGGCATGGGCCTGGCGTTCGCAGAGATGGCGCCCGAAAAGCGAATGGCTTTCGACGCCTGGCTTTCCGAGCTAACCACGGTTGCTCCTGTGAGTTTCGAAACGCATCGCAGCGCGCCGCGGGCCAACAATGGCCGCGACAAATCTTCCGCGCTCACGCAGCGTCTGATTCGCTTGCTCGTCAAGCGCAATCTGCTCACGGAAGCAGAAGCCAAAGCGCTGCTCGACGAACCCCTTCTTTAGAATCTCCTTTTCTCCTCATCTTTTTTGCAGCGCGATTTGCCTCCGCTATACTTGAACTTGATGGGATCGCAGTCCGAACGATCATGGGTTCGCAAAAGATGGTTTCTCTAAACTCCTCCGCAGCACGCGCTGCCGCCGAAACGAAACTGCTGCAATTCCTGTGCGATGCGCACGGGGATTTGGCGGCGCGGCGCCGGATGCTTGGCATGCTCGGCAATTATTTCTGGAGGACGCACGACAACACCATTTTTTTCGAATGCATCCGCGAGCTTTTCCCCCGCGCCCCTGGGCAAATCGGCGCCCATCTTCCTGCAATTCTGACGCAGCGCGGATTCCCCGATATGCCGTGCGAGCTTCTTGCTTTGCCGTCAGAATTGACCGCTCCCGTCGCACTGGCGCTCGCCGAAGATTTGCTGCATCGTAAAAAGTGATGAATGCGCGCGCGCTGCGGTTGCTCTCCCTCGTTGACGTCATCGGAATTCCCATTTTCGTGCTGCTCTTCATCTGGAAATTGCAATTCATAGCGCACGTTTCGTGGATTGTTTTTCCTATTTGGCTGGGAGCAAGCTTCCTGCTGCATCGCGACACGCCGAAGACGCTGGGCTGGCGCGCGGACAATTTATGGGCGGCAACGAAGTGGGCGTTTGTTGCATTCGTGATCATGGCGGCGCTGCTGATTGCCACCGGCTTCGCGCTCGGCCAGCCGCGCAAACTCCCGCCGAATTTCAGCGCGCCCAGCCGGCTATGGGCTTATTTTGCGTTTTGTCTTTTGCAGCAGGTGGCGCTCAATTCACTGCTCACCAATCGCCTGCTTTCGCTCCTGCATCGCGACTGGATCGCGGCGCTTTTCGCCAGTTTGATTTTTGCCGCCTGCCACTGGCCCAATCCGGTTCTCGTGCCGCTGACGTTCATTGGCGGAATTGTTCTCGCATGGCTGTTTGCCCGGCGCAGAAACATTCTGCCGCTGGCCCTGATTCAAGCCGTGCTCGGCTCGATTGCCTGGTGGAGTTTCCCCATTGCGTGGCACCACAACTTGCGCGTCGGCCCCGGCTACTACCTTCCGTGGAAGTGAGGCTTCAGCCGCGCGCTTTTTGAATGGCAGGAGCAGCTAGCTCGCGGGTTTCAGCTCGACCGAGCAGTCGATCACTCCGCCCTGATAAATCACACCCCG